>NZ_JBNQGD010000272.1:0-2232 GCF_050436765.1 Arachidicoccus sp.
CGTGCTAAATTGTACTTTCTTCGTGAACGTAGTGGTAAGAGCGCAAGAATTAAAGAGAAACGTTTTTCTCACTAGTTTTCTCTTTTTAAAATAAAAATACTTATAAAGGCTACCCCCAAAAGGTGGCCTCTTTTCGTGTCAATTTTTAGCGGCTCTTTAGCCCGTTTAAAAAAATAAAGCCGGCAGGACCGGCTTTATTTTCATAGAATATAATATCTTTTCTTAATTAAGAAACCAAAGATGTATAAGCTTCCGCATCAAGCAGATGATCAATATCAGCTATATTAGCCACCTCAATTTTCACCATCCATCCTTTACCAAATGGATCGCTGTTTACCAACTCAGGCTCATTTTCCAAAGCAGGATTTACTTCAACAATTTTAGCAGCTACAGGTAAAAACAAATCACTAACCGTTTTTACGGCCTCTACTGTACCAAATACTTCATCTGCCGACAATTCATTACCAACAGAATTAATGTCCACATATACAATATCACCTAACTCACTTTGCGCAAATTCCGTAATACCTACTAAAGCAGTATTTCCATCAACAACTTTAACCCATTCATGGTCTTTTGTGTATCTCAAATCTGAAGGAAAGTTCATATAAATTTATTTTTATGGTACAAACGTACAAGAAATTTTTGAAAAAAATAAAGTACAAAAATGAATAATTTATTTAAGTTTTGCCAAGGCGTCTTTAATGCGCGCCCAACCTTTTTCAATATTTTCAATGTTATTGGCAAAAGAAAAACGGACACAATCAGGTTCTCCAAAGGCAGCACCCATCACAGATGAAACGTGTGCGGTATTTAACATATACATACTGAAATCGGCAGAATTACTGATAACAGTATGACCATCTGATTTTCCATAAAAACTACTCACGTCAGGGAAAATATAAAAAGCGCCATCTGGTTCGGAGCATTTAATGCCGGGTATATCTTTTACCAATTCCAATACTCTTTTTTTACGGCGAGTAAATTCTTTCGTCATTTCAAAAGTGGCTGTTAAATCACCCGTAAGAGCCGTTACAGCCGCTTTCTGCGTTATAGAACAAGTGCCGCTCGTAGTTTGTCCCTGTATTTTTTCCATTGCTTTAGCAACTACTTCTGAAGAAGCAGTGTACCCTAAGCGCCAGCCTGTCATAGCAAAGCCTTTACTCAATCCGTTTACAATGATTATTCGTTCCTTTAATTCATCAAACTGCGCGATACTTTCGTGTGCCCCTACATAATTGATGAACTCATATATCTCATCCGAAATAATAAAAATATCCGGATGTTTCTTAAACACTTCCGCCAAAGCTTTTAATTCTTCTTTATTATAAACAGCTCCAGAAGGATTGCAGGGAGAAGAAAAAAGAAACAATTTTGTTTTGGCTGTAATGGCCGCTGCCAACTGTTCGGGGGTAATTTTAAATCCACTTGCCTGAGAAGTGCGTACCTCTACAACTTTCCCACGGGCTATTTTTACCAGCTCAGAATAAGTAACCCAATAGGGTGTAGGAATGATCACCTCTTCATCTTCATCAACCAAAGCCAAAATAGCATTGGCAAGACTTTGTTTGGAGCCGGTAGAAACGACAATCTGAGTAGGAACATACTCCAAATTATTATCTCTTTTTAACTTCGTGCAAACAGCTGAACGGACATCTAAGAAACCCGGTACCGGTGTATAATGACTCCAATTATCGTTGATCGCTTTTATAGCAGCTTCTTTAATATGTGTAGGTGTGTCGAAGTCGGGTTCCCCTAAGCTTAGGTCGATTACATCAACACCCTGTGCGCGCAATTCACGACCAAGTTTTGCCATTTTGAGTGTTTCCGGCTCGCTGAATCTTTCTAAAAGAGAAGACAGTTGCATACAATATTATTTTGTTTTGTTGATTAAATGATTGCCACAAAGATACGGAGAATCAGTAGGAAAATTTTTTGAAAAATAAGGACATTGCCCTAATAGGAAATTAAGCCGTTTACGGATACACGATCGTATTCACCTTTAAAGAATCTGCACCGGTGCTACCAACGGATCCCTGTAGATAAAAAGTATAAAACTTATCTTTTTCAATAGTTACATCCAAAGGAGGTAATACCTGTGTTAAAGTGTCCTCCGAATTTAAAAAAGAAAACCGATAGGTATTTGAATGCACCGAGACATATTGAGCAACCTGGTTATCAATACTATTGTCAAGGTAAGTTCGTCCTATCCAGGTCTGAACTCGAGGCATT
>NZ_JBNQGD010000273.1:0-11622 GCF_050436765.1 Arachidicoccus sp.
ACTTCATCATGAATTGGTAGATAGTGGTAAAATGAGCAATAATGAATTTCATCAAGACATATTAAAGCAAAACAATATGCCTATAGAAATGGTGCGCGCGATATTGGAAAAAATACCTTTGCAAAGAGACTATTCATCTCAATGGAAGTTTTATAAAGAAATCGCTCATTAGGCTCTCTTCATTGATATCTAAAGACAATTTTGTTCAACAAGTAATAAAATGAAAAAATATATATCTATAGTCATCCTATGTTTTTCTATTAGTTTTTCTTTTGCGCAATCTCCTCAACTGCCTACTGCTCTTGCTTATCAGCGCGCTGAGAATTTTTCCTGGAGTAATTTAAGTCAACATATCTACCATTCATATGTTCGTCCTCAATGGTTTGAGGATGGTTCTGGGTTTGCATATAGTACCCGTACACGAAATGGGGAAAAATATTATACGGTTTTATTTCATGCGAAAGAAAAGCGGCCATCATTTGATCAGCAGCGTTTGGCAGACGCTTTGAGCCAAGCTTTACATGATAAAGTTTTAGCGAAAAAACTATCTCTTAATTATTTACACTGGCAGGATAAAGATCATTTCTCCTTTTATTCGGAAGGGAAAGCTTATAAAGTAAACTTGGAAAATGATCAAATCACACCTGTTGTTGGTAAAAAAAATAGAGATTTCGATGGAGATCACGAAATTTCTCCCAATGGGAAAGAAGTAGTTTACACTAGGGGTGGTAATCTCTTTTTAGAAAATAGTGATGGAACAAATGTTAGACAACTCTCTTCAAATGGTAATAAGCTATTTCTTTATGGCAGTGACTATGGTTGGGGGGATGTGATGGTCGGGGAAGATAAAGGCCCCGTTGCACATCTCTTTGCACAATGGTCTCCTGACGGTAAAAAGATACTAACGCAAATATTGGATGCTAGAAAGGGAGAAAAGATGTATTTGCTCAACTGGTCTATGGATACAATGTATCGACCTGTTTTGTTGTCCTATTATCGTGCCTCTCCGGGTGATTCCAATGATGTAGATTATATCCCCATTATTTACGATGCGCAAACAGGGAAAATGAGTAAGATAGATTTACCTGCTTTGCCACATTATTTAGGTGTGAATTTGCGTTGGACTCAAGATGGAAAGCATTTATATGGGTTATATTACCATCGCGGCTATAAACAGATGGATGTCATAGAAGTCGATCCTGAAACAGGGAAAGTAAGAACGGTATTGACAGATAGCAGTAAGACTTATGTGGAAAGCAATACACAATTTCGTTATATAGAAAAGAAAAATATTGCGATCATTAGTTCAGAAAAGAGTGGATGGAATCAATTATACCTGGTAAACTGGAAAACAGGTAAAACGCAGCCAATTACTAGTGGCAATTTTGTTGTCAAAGATATTATCTCTGTTGATGTGGATAATGATTTTATTTATTTTACCGCTTCAGGCAAAGAAGAAAATATTAATCCATACTATAACTTCCTCTATAAAATAAAATTGAATGGTGGGGACTTACAATTGTTAACCCCTGAAGCGTTGAATCACGAAATAACTTTGTCTCCAGACAAAAAATATTTTGTTGATAATTGCTCCTCTGCTACCTCTGCGACAAAATCGCTGCTAAGAAGTACTTCAAATGATAAATTAATAATTGCCATAGACAGCGCAGATATCCTGGATATTTTAAAGATGGGCTGGCAATATCCACAAATATTTACCGCAACCGCTCGCGATGGGAAGACCACTATTTATGGCGCTTTGTGGAAGCCCACCAATTTTGATAAAAATATTCATTATCCATTAATCGATTATTCATACACCGGTGCACAAACCAATGTGTTTCCCAATACTTTTTCCAAGGCTCTTTATTCTTTCTATGCATCCGCTCAGTCATTGGCTGAGTTGGGTTTTATAGTGATGCAAGTAGATGGATTGGGCTCTTCCGGTCGTTCTAAATCCTTTCACGACTGGTCCTATAGAAATATGGGAAATAATTTGGCCGATCATGTTTTGGCCATTAGGCAGTTGGGCAAGAGATTTAATTGGATAGATACAACCCGTGTTGGCATATATGGCCATTCTGCTGGGGGATATGATGCTGCACACGCTTTACTGGCTTTTAATAATTGTTACAAAGTAGCAGTAGCAGAATCTGGGGATCACGATTGGCGAATGGAAAAGGCTTGGTGGCCTGAGATGTATGTGGGGTGGCCGGTAGATTCGATATATCAAGAAGAGTCAAATATCACCCTGGCCCCAAAGCTTAAGGGTAAATTGTTATTGATTCACGGTGGTATTGATGAAAATGTAAATCCTTCAGAGACTTTTAAATTGAGCGAAGCATTGATTAAAGCTGGGAAGTATTTTGACCTTTTAATTATTCCAAGTGCTCATCATGGCTATCCTAATGCCTATATTCCTTATGTTGATAGAAAACGATGGGATTATTTTGTCAATAATTTAATCATAAAAAAATGACCGCGAAAAAGATTTTAGCCTTTCAGTTAATTTGATTAAAATAATGAGTAATCTCAGTTGGGTACTTTTATTTGCATTAATCTATGATAAACTTTTACACTGCATTTTCTAGAATGTTTTTATTTAATGATTCTATATAATGACTAGGTGCCTGTAATGTAATAGTTTTGAATACCCGGTTAAAATTTGTTATGCTATTAAATCCACAATTGTAAGCAACACTTGAAATGCTTTCAAAGTTACCTTGAGCAAATATTTTCCTTGCTTCATTGATGCGCACTTCATTCAAAAAGGAGACAAATGTTTGCCTCGTATGTTTTTTGAAATACCTACAAAAAGCTTGAGGTGTCATATAGGCTTGTTGGGCGATATTTTCCAATGTAAGGTTTTTCTCATAATTATGCAAGATGTAATTATAAATCTGACTAATGCGAATGCTTTCATTCTCGTTGTTGTAAACAGAGGAGATGCTGTCAGATAAACTTTCCATGGCAGGGATAGAGGCTAGTAAATTTAATAGCTCGATGAACTGTAATGTTCGCTCTAAACCATTATCCAAATGTTTTATCAGGTTCATTTTTGCAGAGACTTTTTTTACGGTATGCTCCGGTACTTTAAAGCCATATTGCGCTTTTTGAATAAAGGCACGCAGATTTTTAAGTTCTGGTATATTTAAGAGTGAATTGCTGATAATGGTAGGGTCGAAGAATATGTCCAATGAAAGTATTGCTTTGCTTTTTGGTGTTGCAAAATAAGAAGATGTGTTTTTAAATACATGAGGCTGATCCGCACCTATAATAAATATTTCATTAGTTTGAAACAAGTGCATGTTACCGCCTGTGACCAACGTTCCATGCCCCTTTTTGACCCATGTTATTTGCATTTCTTTGTGTTTATGCAAATACGGGTAAAAGTAGGGCAACATATCAGTTCTTGAAACTATGGTCGTATCATGTTTAATAGGGATGGTAAATTGTAATACTTTCATAGCAGACGTATTTATTAAAGAAGGCAAATCATTCTTTCACCAAGTTAATACAATTTTTTACACTATATATAATTTAGCCCAAAAAGGTTAAATTATTGTTTTATTTGGTTAAAATCCGGTCATCGCAAAAATCGAATTCCATTTTGCAAATGAACTATGGAAGATTATTTGTGCGTTGCATCTGTCATTTGAACGACTATCTCATAAGTGCCTTCGAGTTTTAGCTGAAACGAAAATACCGGATTTGCGGAAAACCCATTGGTGCTGGGCATATTGTCTATAGCTATATATTTACTTGGAATACGATAATACTGCAGGAATCCCCAATCAGTGCCGGCATTGTCGACGTAATTGGCTAAAGGAAAAGGGGCTACCTCGAAATTGCAAATCATTGCAGTATCTGTATAAGTTATCGGATGGAATTTGGCATAGGTGCCAAAGTAAGGACGATCGCCTCTTGTAATAACTTCGCCATTTTTTGGGTTAAACGGTACGCCGTTTTTATCAACTATTTTAACGATTGTGATAGCATTATCGCTGCTGATTTTTGTAATAGAGAATTTTATATTTTTCATAGTTGTAAAAGTTCCTGTTGCGTCATTTGAAGCACTACACGCAGTATATACGACTTCATATAAGTCGTCATCGGTTGGATCCAATACGTGTATATAACCAGCCGAAGGATAAATTTTAACGCCATGAACATTTGTGGCCTTGATGTCAAAGCAGTACATACCGGTAGGTAAATGGGCGGATCCATGGTTAAATACAAATTGCCCGCTAACCTGATTAAAAAAATAAGGTTTAAGTTTTACCGATTCTCTTTTTGCATTTAATAATGCTATGGTGGTGTCGGTCTGTGCATCAAAGGTTTGGCCGGGTTTAAATTGAGTCACATCATAGGTAGAATCAAACTCTTTAGGCGCTGATTGCCCTGTTAAGCTGTCTCTTAAATTGATTAGCTCAAATTTGACGGGGGGAGTGGAACCATCGAAATTTATTTTTTCGGAAGCGTCATAAGCGAGACCCCGGGTGCAAATAATTTCTTTTTGTGTGTAGCCCAAAGTATCGCTTAGAAAACCGGGAACTATTTTCGTGCATGCAGCGAAAATTATTCCTAAATATAAAATATACAAATATTTATTCTTATTCATTCTAATATAATTTTTATATGTATGAGCAATGTTGGATTTAATTAATGATCAGCCGTAGGCTCTGTATTAAAGAATAAACGATGATGACCGTCCAGTACGTGAATAATGCCGGTGGTGGTGATAATTCCCGAGGTCTGGCAATCATAAGAAATGTCTTTTTCGTTTTCAGGGATAGTCGACTGATCATCTATCAGATCGTCTCTGCTGCCAATGACTTTAGTAAAATTTACGTAATCAACATGATCTAGGAAGGTGCTATAGTCTGATGTGCTTCTTCGTAATTTGATCAAAAAACTTATATTGGAAATAACGCCAAATAAGCTATTGTAAAGTTTTCCCTTAAGTGTCATGTCATCTCTGTTAATTTTGCCTGTAAACATATAGGTCAATAGAGAATCTTTGAATTGATCCAGTGGAACGCTGTCAATGGTATAAGTAATGTTTTCATCATTAAGTTCGATGATTCTTTTTTGGCTGACACCCATTGATCTACACCATAATTAGTTACAGCAAAAAGGGTTATATCTCCATTTACTTTATCTTGTAATCCTGCCCGGTCAATCAAATGCACGAGTGAACTAAAGGAGCTGTCTGACTTTAAGAAATCGTAAGTTGACATATTTACATGCGGGTTAGAAACACCACCGTCGAATTTGTAATTATCTTTATTGCAGCTAACTGAAAGAAAAATGACCATCAGTAATAATGCTGCAATCGGATTGAAATATTTATAATTCATATTGTTTATTTTAGATTTTAAAGCTTGCCTTTCCAATAGTTAGTTTGAGAAAGATGGATGTTATCGCTGAAAAGTGAAGGATCTACAGGCCAGTAAAATCCTTCTTTTCTAAAGCGTGCCGGACTCATCCATGTAATGAAATCGCCGTAAGTTCTTGTTCGTAATAAGTCCCAATATAATTGCCCCTCCAAATACAATTCCTTGCCCCTTTCCAGAATATATTGGTACATTACATCATCTCTGGTGCTATTGGGATCTATAACATTATTGGGATTTGCGCCTCTTTTTTGCCTTAGATTGTCTATGATATTTATGGCCGCCGGTAGATTGTTTTTATAAATGGCAATTTCTGCTTTTAATAAAACCATATCAGCATAGCGTAATAAGATCATATTATTAGAGAGGTAGGGGTCGGTTTTGGCGGACGGATTTCGATAAACTACATTACTATATTTTAAGCATACCGGTTGGGTTTGCGCTACTTCAGTAAAGATCTTTCGATACCGGACGTCTGTAGAGTCATAAGCCGTATTCCATACCCATTGATTGGAATTGCTATCCCACACCCACTCGCCACCTCCAAATCCAAAATGTGTTGAGAGGTAGTCCTTTACCACGTAGAATCGTGGATTGTCACCCGCGGTTGCTAAATATTTTGTGGGTAAGAACCCCAGTCCAATGGCTGCATTGTCTCCTTCTCTGTCGTCTTCGCTTCTATTGATTTCAAAAATAGACTCAGAAGATTGTCCGATAAAAACTTTAGCATATGAAGCTGTATCTGCTAGGCTGTATCCTCCATTGGCCATTAATTTGTCAATCGTTGTGTCGGCACTATTGACGTCTTTCATAATCGGTTGATCTGAACTTACATTAGACATGGTTGCACGCCATAAATATAAGTGTGCCAGTAACGCATACACGGCCCCTTTATTAGCAGTAACGGCGCGATCTTCCTCGTTTTCATAGCCCCAATCAAGCAACTTAGCAGCTTGGTGGCAGTCTTTTTCTATCTGCGCCATTACCGTATCTTTGTCTGATCTTCCTAATTGTGGTGCATTGATTGGATTGTCATAAGATTGAATGTCCAAGGGTACATCTCCCCATATTCTTGTTAAGGTAAAATAAGTATAGGCGCGTATAAAGAGCGCCTGACCCATAATACTATTCTTAAAAGTTTCTACATCATCCACATCATTTTCAAGTAATTTATTGTCGATGGTAGGTATTTCTTTGAGAATCAAATTACTCATGGCAATCACTTGATAAAATCTACTCCAATTGCCGAGTGAAGTTACGTTATAGGTTGTCGTGAAATCTCCAGTTTGAATGGTTTCTAGCCCATCTCCGTTGTATTGTATGGTAAAATAATTCCCTGGGACTGCATCTCCATACATATAATAGCCGTCTTCTTTATAAGATAATGCGGCCCGAAGTAAACTATAATCCCCGGATAGTGCTGACTGGCAGTCGCTTACACTTTTCCAGAAAACCTGTAAATAAGGAGAATTTTTAGGTTCCTGATTTAAAATTTTCTGGCAGGAACTGAATATAGTTGAAAAGAAAAGGAGTGTGGCAACTGTAATAAAATGTATTTCTTTTTTGATTAAAAAACTTTTCATTATTATATTTTTAGTTTTTACTGATTTGGATGTACTGGTGGCTATAAATGTTTTAAAAATTAACCTCAAGGCCGAATGTAAATTTGCTTGGTATAGGGTAGCCATTGCCATCATACTCTCCATAGGCATTTACGTTCTCCGCATCAGGCAAGTCTTTAGATTTTTGCCATCTTGCAGGGTTATCTACAACTGCAAATAACCGGAATTTAGTTAGATCCCATTTCTTTAAAATAGTAGCAGGAATGTTATAAGATAAACTCAGGCTTTTTAGCCTTAAATAATCTCCACTAGTAAGGAAAAAAGTTTGATCACTACGGTAATAATACCTATAGGTGCCTAAATCCAGTTTGGCATACTGGGCTACATCACCTGGCTTCCTCCATATATTTATATTCTCAAAGGCGGGTAAGGCATATTGTGCCAGTCCACCAACAGCTCCCGTTCCAAGACCTGCAAAGGTGTTGAACAAGTCTGCCTTATATAAATCCAGTACGTCGCGGCCGAAGATGAAGGTGAAAAATAATCCAACGGTGAAATTTTTCCAGGTGAGGTTATTAGTCCAACCTCCGGTAAATCGAGGGTTTGGGTCTCCAATGGGGAGTTTGTCAGGGTTAATGCCGTCATTAAACGGGTCTATCTGATAATCACCATCCAGATCTGCTAAATAGAACTCCCCTGCTAAAAAAGGTCCCGTACCTACGGAAAGCTTGGCGCCATTCAATGGATTAATGGGTACATCCGCATCTGTTGAGAATACACCAAGTGTCTTATACAAATAGAAGGCATTGACAGGGCTGCCCACTGACAAAATATGAGATTTATTGAAGCGATCATAGGCCATTACTAAATCTCTACCTCCGTTAGGTAAATTCATTATGGCACTTTTGCTATAAGATAAATTTATTCGTGAATACCATTGTATGGGAGAATTACTAGATAGTGGATTTGCTGAAAGCGTAAAATCCACTCCATAATTACGTACGCCGATTGCATTGGTTAAGGCGGTCTGGTATCCTGAGTTGACGGGTAAGTTGATAGAAAATAGCTGTCTCTTATTTTCTTTGTTAAAGACATCTATTGATCCGCTATATTTTCCATGTCCTGTTTCAATATCCAAGCCCAAGTTCCATTGGGTTGATCTTTCCCAACTTAGATTAGGCTGGGCGGCGCCGTTTGCAAAATTGGGAGTTATGGAAGTGATTCCATTATAACTTGTAGCAGATGCGTTGCCTTCATAGCCGGCAGCATTTATATTATATAGGTTATATTGAAGATAATTGGAACTGGGTAAGCTACCAGTGGTACCTACACTTGCCCGCAACTTAAGCAAAGTTATAGTAGGTAAATTGTTTTTTATAAAGCCTTCCTCAGATAATAACCATCCGACAGAGATTGAGGGGAACGTCCCCCACTTGTTATTGGATCCAAAACGAGAAGATCCATCCGCGCGAATGGACGCAGCCAATAAATATTTTCCACTAAAATCATAAGATAATCTTGAGTAATAAGACAGTATCCCATAAGATTGATAATCAGATGATGTAGATATTTTATCTTGATTATAACCGTTAACAACCTGTATCGCATCGGAAACTCCGCCATAACCGTAAGCAGAAATAGGTTGCCACAAGTCGTATTGGATATCCTGACCTGCGATTAAATTGATGTTGTGTTTGCCGAAAGAGTTTGTATAGGTTAAGTAGTTAGAAGTAGAAATATTTGACTCGTTGTCGGCGTAGGCGCTTGAAGAACTACCATTACCGTTATTTAGCTCATTGGTTCTGCTCCAGTCTCTTCTTGATGTATTGTAAAGATAGGCAGAAAGTGAAGTGAGTTTAAAATGATCACTGAAGTTTACACCGATATTCATATTGAAAGTAAACTGTGTATTAGAGTTCTTGTCGAGTGCATTATTGTAAGCGCCCAGTATATAATCTTTCTTGTCCTGGCTTAAATTAAAAAGAGAAGAAGGCATAGATCCGGCTGCCAAACTGATCGGTTGACCGGTCGAGCCATTGCCTCTGCTACGATCCATTCTTGAAAATACGATTAGTGGGTTCAGGCTTACTTTTCCTTTGAGTGCATGCGACATTAAATTTAAGCGCATGGTATAACGCTTAAAGCCCGTTGCTTTGATAATGCCGTCTTCGTCATAGTAGTTAGCACTAAAGCGATAGGTGCTATTTTCTCCACCGCCAGTCATACCTAAATCTACATTATTGATAATGCCTGTTTGATAGAACATGGACTGATAATCAGTATTGGCGTTAAATGCAGGATTCAAGCTGTCCGTTAGCATATACGGCAGTTGTTGTTTTTGATTATAGGTTAGCTGCGCTGAAAGAAGTTGCATTTTTAATCGTCGTTCTGTTGTTCCCAGATCAACATTTCTCAGTTCGGGTTTTTGTGTAATCCCAATATAACCGTCCACATTTACTCTAGGTTTTCCAGATTGGCCTTTTTTAGTAGTAATTAAAATTACGCCATTGGCTGCCCGAGAGCCATAAATGGCCGCAGCTGAAGCGTCTTTTAATACATCAATAGATTCTATATCATTCGGATTTACGCCCCCCAAATAGTTAGTTCCGGTTCCTACATCTCCGGAAGAATAACTCTCAGTGGGTTGTGGCACCCCATCAATTACATATAGAGGGGAACTAATAACATTAAACTGATCATAAGTGGTGCTGATCTTTGAATTCCCCCTTACAGAAACCGTGGGAGCAACGCCAGGTTCTCCTGAGTAATTTTGTACATTAACACCGGATAACCGCCCTTGCAAAAGCTGGTCGAAGCTGGCCGCAGGCAAATCTTGAATTTCTTTTCCTGATATACTGGAGATGGCTGCCGTATTTTTTTTCCTCGTTACATTTTGGTATCCAATTACAATGACAGCATCAGATGAGTCCTTTTCATCCCGCTGCATCACAATAGTTAGATTATCACTGTTTTTTTGGCTGTTAATAACGGCATCTACATATCCAACGTAACTAATGATGATGTCTGCCTTAGGGTCGATTAAATGTAGTTGAAAATGACCCTTATCGTCTGTGGTAGTTCCATTTTTTTGATTTCCTTTTTCTTTTACAGAAGCTTTTTCTAAAGGTTGCTGTTGCTCGTTTAATACTTGTCCGGTTATTTCCTTTCCCTGTGTAGATTTTTGGGCAAAAAGAGGGCTTGAAAATAATATTACACAAGCTATTACAAGCGTCTTTTTGACAAATAATGGATAAGTCGTTTTTATTTTCTCGACTTTTGGCATTAGTTCTTTCATATGCTTTTACAATTAAGCTTGTAAAGCTATGGTCGTTGTGAAAAGATTAGTTGCCGGAATTTAACTTTTTATTATCCGTTTTTGCTTTCTTCTTTTGGTTAATATTCTATGCTTATTTAGCAAAATAGGAGAATGTGGTTTTTAATAATTAAAATATTTTTGGCCTCATTCATTATAAGATTCTGTGAGAGCTGGATTGATTTTTTTAGGTCAAAATAGACATAATTTCATGAAGGGCGGGTATGAATAGGTAAATTTTTTAAATGAAATTTTTTATGGTGAAAAATATAAAACTTTCCTACGGTATAGCACTTTTATTCACCTTGCTAATAAACAATATCACTATTCATGCGCAAAATAAGTTCCATCTCTCTTTAAACGAAGCAAAGTTTAAAATAGGAGATGATCCAGTTTGGAAGAATGCTTCTTATGATGACAGCAATTGGGAAAATCAAAAATTGGGCGAAATATGGGAACAACAAGGACACGCCGGTTATGATGGCTATGCTTGGTATCGAATTCACATAATCATTCCATCTTCTTTAAAAAATAAAGCTTATTGGAAGGACAGTCTGCGCATCAGTCTGGCAAATGTTGATGACGTAGATCAAACCTTTCTAAACGGTGTTGAAATTGGACATACAGGTAAGTTCCCCTATAAAAAGAACGGTTATGAAAGCCAGTGGGCTGCAGGAAGAAAATACACTGTTCCTCTACAGAATAAACTTATTAAATGGGATAAAGACAATGTGATAGCTGTGCGTGTTTATGATGGTGGTGGAGAAGGTGGAATATTTATGGGTAAACCTTTTATAGATGTTCTAGAACGGATTAACGGATTGAAAATGACAATGAATAACGATGATATTCGTTACGAATCAGCAAAGAAAGCTAAAGCCACTTTGCATTTGAAAAACCATTTTAATACAACAATTAGTGGGCAGTTTACCTATGCCATTTATGATGCGGAAATTGGACGGGATATTATTTCTCATTCCAATAAATTGGAATTAAATCCTTTGGAGAAAAAAACGATTACATTAAATGTTCCGCAAAAGCAGGGGATAATTATCAAGACTGATTTTACGGAGAACGGTTCCGGTTTACACCTAGACGAGAATAAGCCTTTTCCTTATATATTGACACGGGAAACGTCTCCTAGGCCGAGAATAAATGGCGCAAGTATCTTTGGTGTAAGACCGGGTCATCCAATTTTATATAAGATACCGGCAACAGGCGAAACTCCTTTGACATACGCAATAGAAGACCTGCCCAAAGGCTTAAATGTAAATGCTTCTAATGGAGTCATCTCTGGTGTTTTGTCCGATACTGGTACGTATCAACTACACTTAGTTGTTGAAAATAAACT
>NZ_JBNQGD010000274.1:0-4815 GCF_050436765.1 Arachidicoccus sp.
TGCAAGACGGTTGATAAAAAATACTTGCATTTGCCCTCTGCGAATTTTATTGATGCAGTAGTTGGCGACAGTAATAGAAATATTCAGACACTAAGAAATTTACAGAACCTATACAATACCGGGCGGCTGGCAGGCACCGGATATTTGTCGATATTGCCGGTAGATCAAGGCATAGAGCATAGTGCCGGGGCGTCATTTGCACCCAATCCGATTTATTTCGATCCGGAAAATATTGTAAAGCTCGCCATTGAAGGTGGTTGTAATGCCGTTGCAACGACTTTTGGTGTCTTAGGATCTGTCGCTAGAAAATATGCCCACAAAATTCCATTTTTAGTAAAACTCAACCACAATGAATTACTGACTTATCCCAATAAGTTTGATCAGATAATGTTCGGTTCCGTGAAAGATGCCTGGAATTTGGGGGCTGCTGCCGTTGGTGCCACCGTTTATTTTGGTTCAGAACAAAGCGACCGTCAAATAATAGAAGTAGCCAAGGCGTTTGACGAGGCGCATCAATTAGGGATGGTAACTGTTTTGTGGTGCTATTTACGCAATAGCGCGTTTAAAAAGGATGGGGTGGATTACCACGTTTCTGCGGACTTAACCGGACAGGCGAATCATCTGGGTGTAACCATTCAGGCAGACATTATTAAACAAAAATTACCGGAGAATAATGGCGGCTATTTAGCCTTAAACACGAAGGGGCAAAGCTATGGCAAGTTTGACAAACGTATGTATTCCAAACTAGCTACTAATCATCCTATTGATCTTTGCAGATACCAAGTACTGAATTGTTTTATGGGACGTTCCGGGCTTATCAATTCTGGCGGGGCCTCCGAAGGAGATAAACAAAAAGATTTGCAGGAGGCGCTGCGTACCGCTGTCATCAATAAACGCGCAGGCGGCATGGGGATGATTTCAGGGCGGAAGTCTTTTCAAAAACCGATGAAAGACGGCATTGCCTTACTAAATGGAATCCAAGATGTATATTTGGAAAAGAAGATAATCGTTGCTTAAAACAGGCGTTATTTTCTATTTTTTATGAACTCAAAAAAATCAAATGGCGAAGACTCAAATAAAATGTTTGTTTACAGATATTGGTGGTGTATTGTTGAATAACGGATGGGACAGACGCAAGCGTGCACAGGCAGTAGAGAAATTTAAATTGGATGCGGAAGAGACCAATGAAAGACATCACCTGACTTTTGATACTTATGAAGAAGGGAAGATTACACTAGATGAATATTTAGACCGTGTTGTTTTTTATAAGAAGAGAAGTTTTAGTAGAAAAACTTTTAAAGAATATATGTTCAATCTTTCGGCGCCCTATCCCGAAATGATTGATTTGATGAAGTCTTTAAAAAAGAAATATGGGTTTCATATAGCCGTCGTAAGTAACGAAGGCCGTGAGTTGAATGACCATCGGATAAAACAATTTGGCTTAAATAGTTTCGTTGATTTTTTTATCTCTTCCAGTTTTGTGCATATTCGCAAACCGGATGCCGATATTTTTAAGCTGGCGCTTGATATTGCACAAGTACAGCCGGAGGATGTGTTATTTATTGATGATCGGGAAATGTTTGTACAGGTAGCAGAAAAGCAGGGCATTCGTGGTTTGTGGCATAAAGATTACGAAAGCACGAAGAAGATTTTAGCAAGTTATGGGTTTAAATAATCTTATAGGAAGATTGCTTCGCCTGGATTTAGCGGAAATGCTGCGTTTTACCCTAATGGGGAAACAGCCGGAACATCTTTGAAAATAAGTTTAGTTGGATTGAGTATACATTATTTGCAATAGCATTATTACAAAAAGAGAACAGGTTGGGGAAGGATCCCATACAATGAATTGTTTTTCATTCAAAATGATTCCTTCAACACCGTCCGTTCAATAATAAAAGATATGAATTCATTTGGAAGGATATTTAAAGTGACCATTTTTGGAGAATCGCATGGCGAGTGTGTAGGCATCAATATAGATGGCGTGCCGGCAGGCCTGCCCCTGCAAGTAGAAGATTTTGTGCCAGATATGGAACGGCGTAAAGGCGGTAAACAAAAAGGCGCAACGCCTCGTCAGGAAGAAGATTTGCCCATTTTTAAAAGTGGTATTTTTAATGGGTTTTCTACCGGTGCACCCATTACTTTTTTATTTGAGAACAAAAATACACGCTCCGAAGATTACCAAAAACATCGTTCGCATCCTCGTCCGGGACATGCAGATTTTGTTGCACACGAAAAATATGGCGGGTTTGAAGATTTTCGTGGTGGCGGACATTTCAGCGCAAGGCTTACCGCGGGCATTGTGGCTGCCGGCGTCATTGCTAAAAAAGTTTTGGGCGAAACAATAACCATTCGTTCCGAGGTAACCGAAATTGGTGGCGATAATAATTTGGAAAGAGGTCTGCAGACGGCTATTGAGAAAAAAGATAGTGTGGGTGCCATTGTAGAGTGTCGTGTAAACGGTTTGCCCATTGGTTTGGGCGAGCCCTTTTTTGATAGTGTTGAATCAACTTTGGCGCATGCTGCGTTTGCGATACCCGCTGTAAAAGGGGTGGAATTTGGCAGCGGTTTTGCGGCAGCAAAAATGTATGGTTTGGAGCATAATGATGCTATTGAAGATGCTTCCGGAAAAACGCGTACCAATCATGCAGGGGGTATTGTAGGAGGTATTAGTAATGGGAATGAGTTGGTTTATCGCATTGCCGTAAAGCCGACATCTTCTACGCCGCAAGTACAAAAAACCTGGAATTGGGAAACGAATGAAGTAGACGCATTTTCCGTAAAGGGCCGTCACGACTTATGCGTAGCACTGCGTGCACCGGTGATCCTCGAGGCGATGACTGCCATCGTTTTGCTGGATTTTATGATGTTGGAAAATAAAGTTGGTAGGATATCTGGGCGTATTTAATGGAGCGAGGTCACAAATATCAGTAGGGTATTCAGATGGATGAATATTTCTGAGTTGATTATTTGTTTTTTCCAATCGTTTTAGGAACTAACCCGGACACCAAACCAATACGGAGTAAGACGTTCCCATTAGGTAAGTCCATGACCTCCGAAGCTCAACCCATCGGCTCTGCCGTGGATGGGGCTCATTTCCTCCAGAAACTACTAATATGTTTGGTCTTTCTGTCATTCGGTTGTTGTCGTCATAAAATTGGTGTAACGGTTCTCGGTTTGGCGATGTGGTGAATTTTTAGCAAAAAAATTCATGGGAAAAACATAAATGTTGGACCTTGCACGAATCCACGAACCTTTCTTCGAAGCAGGTCAGCTTGCCTTTTGCCAAACCGATGTTGAACTAAAGCAGGGTCTTATTCGTCCAGCTCAAACTATAGTACAATAGAATTACCGCTGCCGATTGATCTATGACCAACTCCACTATTGGCAATACTAATGTTATGTGTTCGCTTTATTGTCAAACGAGCTGCAAGTATTGGTTTTCAATTATTACATTAAAATGTATGTCTGCTTTTAATGCTTTGAAAACTTTTAATACGGTGTCAATTGTCGCACTGTTTGCACTACTTTCCAATTTAGAGATTTGGGCCTTTTGCACTCCTACAAGTTCTCCTAATTGTTCTTGTGTCAATTTGCGTTCCTGTCTTGCCGCTTTAATCATTCGACCTAAAATGTCCATACGAAGTTCATATTCATATTGCTCTCTGTCTTTTGTACCTTTCTTGCCGATGTATTTATCTTTCATTTCGGCAAGTGAGTATGATTTCATTGCTGTCTTTGCCATAATGTTATTTTTTAAGTTTGCTTTCAAAATATTTTTTACGAATGTTAATTGCCCTTTCAATTTCGTTTACAGGAACTTTGTCAACCTTTTTAATAAAACCGTGAGTCGCAAAAACCAAAGTTTCAGTTTCGTTGTCTTTGTCCCAAAAAGCAAGCAACCTGATTTGCACACCGCCAAACTTTGTTCTAAATTCCCAAATGTCTTTTTGAAGTTTTTTGAAAAGCTTTGGGTCATTACTTCGTTCAGCAAGGTAATGTTATAGAAAACCTTTCTTGCAGCCTTGACGTCAAGCCCTGCAATGAATTTGTCTGCTTCTTCTAAAAACTGTGTCTGAAAGTATTGCAATTAATATCGTTTTGGTAAAGGTAATAAATGTTTCCAAAATTAGAAACTTCATTTCAAGTCGTCAATTTGAACGATGGTCGTGAAAGGTGACGCACAACGTTAGGGCTTGCTGCGGTGCATTGTTTGTTACCTATTACAATCCTTAACAAACACGAACCGTTTGGCGGATAGCATAATAGAATTTCTCGCTATACGATAGGGTGAGAATTTTTTGGTTTCAATGGGTGTTGTATAATACGCACTATAGTTTAAAATTACCTCCATTTTGCTTTATATAAAAAGCAATAAATGCAATAAATTGCTTTTTGTATTCAACGAAATTTATTATATTTGCTTTTTAAGGAAAGCAATATGGAAGCATTATTATTAGAATTTCAGGTAAAAATAGCACGCATATCGTTGGATTTACAGCGTTATCTCCTTCATCAAATAGATGTAAGCAACCGCTTGATAGCGGTAAAAGGCGCAAGGGGAGCCGGTAAAACCACTTTGCTTTTACAACTTGCTAAATTGAAATTACCTTTAAAATCAACACTTTATGTAAGTTTAGACCACATCTATTTTTTTGACAACAAACTGTATGATTTGGCAAAACAATTTGCCCAATTCGGAGGAACACATTTATTGCTCGATGAGGTTCACAAGTATCCAGACTGGTCAAGAGAGATCAAACTGATTTACGACAACTTCCCTGAGCTGACGGTTATTTTTACTTCGTCATCGATGCT
>NZ_JBNQGD010000275.1:0-8192 GCF_050436765.1 Arachidicoccus sp.
ATCCATTTCTACTGCAGGCTTCACATAATTATCGAGCAATTCTTTGATGCGTTTCACTACGTCGTCATCGTCGGCGGCTACATCATTAGTAGCCTCTTGCTTCATGATTTGCACCTCATCCTCGTTGATTACTGCTTTGCCTTCCTCCAAATATTCTTTTAAGAATTGGCGAACAGTTGGGATTACGTCTTGCCAATCCGTTTCGGGGGTCTTAGTCAGTGTAACAAAATTGCTGGCAATAAATACACTTTTTATAAATGGAAAGCTAAACAACTCTTTAGCCAAAGGTGAAGGGCCTGCCATTGTTTCATCTTGAAAATCGATACTTTTTCCCGGGTACAAAAGTTTGTTTGCCACAAACTTCATGGTCGCGGGGTTGGGTGTCATCTCTGTATAAATACTGATTATTGTATTTCCTGTTTTTATCATAACCTTTAATTTTTAATCTTCCTGCACAAAGGTACTACAAACTATTTTGTATAGTTCATAAATATTTGATAGAATGTATCTATAAGCAGATAGAGAAACGAATTTAATGATCATTTTCTATCTAATGGCTCTACTTAGGTTAATATGGAAATGGTAGAGCGGAATTTCTTTGTTGGCATTGTGTTGAACCCAATCAGTGCTGGCGGCTATACGTATTGCCCGGCCCTCTTTGATAAACCCCCTTAACAGTAGCCCTGTCCTCACCTGAGAGCCGGTCAATAGCGGAATCCATAAGCATAAGAGAAAAACGGGAGCCCGATGCGGCAAAAATGATAAGTGCGTCAGCATGTTTTCATGTGTCGGCCTAAAAAAGCGAGACCAATTATTGAGTGAACATAATTAATTGCGCCCGATATGCTTTTAATTTCACCTAAACTCTCCTACTTTTGCAAAAATCATTGTTTATTTAAATGCACCCTAAACAGCTTTCTATAAAGGATTTTACTTACGAATTGCCTGAAGAAAAGATTGCTCGTTTTCCCCTGCGGAAAAGAGATGAAAGCAAATTACTCGTTTATAAGGATGGTATTATTACAGATGACATTTATGCGAATTTGCCCCTAATTTTGCCCCAGAAATCATTTTTGGTTTTCAATAATACCAAGGTGGTTGAGGCGAGATTATTATTTGAAAAACAAACTGGCAGTAGTATCGAATTGTTTTGCCTTGAGCCTGCGGATGAATATTTGGATATCACGAGTGCCATGTTGCAAAAACAAAAAGTACTTTGGAAGTGCCTTATTGGTGGTGCAAAAAAGTGGAAAGATGGCTTATTGAAAAAAGCCATTTCTGTTCATCATAATCAGTTCCTATATGCGCGGAAGGTAGAAAAAAGAAATGATTATTTTATAATTGAATTTTCCTGGGATAATGCAGATTTAAGTTTTGCTGAGATGTTACATTTGTTAGGTCATATACCGCTGCCCCCTTATCTTAATCGCACGGCGGAAGAGAAAGATAAAGAAACATACCAAACCGTTTATGCCAAACAGGATGGTTCGGTTGCCGCCCCCACAGCCGGTTTGCATTTCACCAAAACATTATTGCAGAATTTAAAAAATAAAAATATTCGATCCTCATTTGTCACGCTGCATGTGGGCGCCGGCACTTTTAAGCCGGTAAAAGCAGATACGATGCAGGAGCATGAGATGCACGCCGAGTCTATAGAGGTATCTCTTTCATTTTTAGAAGAGCTACTTAATAATATTTCTGAAAAGATTATTGTGGTAGGTACTACATCAATGCGTACTGTAGAAAGCCTTTATTGGATGGGTGTGAAAATATTAGCCAAAAAAACAGACTTTATAATGGTTTCCCAATGGGAGCCCTATGAGTTGCCGCAGCACTTTTCTGTCGCAGAATCTTTAAAGGCAATAATTAATCTTTTAAAGAGGAATAAGGAAACAAAATTACTTGCCCGTACACAAATCATTATTGCGCCGGGTTATAAATTGAAAATAGTTGATGCTTTAATGACTAATTTTCATCAACCGAAGTCTACGCTTTTACTGTTGGTTGCTGCAGTAGTTGGGCAAGATTGGAAGCGGGTATATCAATACGCACTCCATGCAGATTTTCGGTTTCTCAGCTATGGAGACGGCAGTTTATTGTGGAAGAATTAAAATATTTCTTTTTATATAAAAAACTTTTTTGGATACAATACGATTGTCATAACTTTGTCACCTCAAAGAATCAATTTTATTAAACAAATAGGAATGGAAAATAATACAAATACTAAAGTAGTTTACGATTTTCAAAGCTATCATACACCTGTTACACGTGCAATATATGTGGGCGTATTCATAGGATTTGTTACTGCACTTGTCAATATTGCTTATTGGGCTGCTTATATAAACATGACAGGTCTTGGAAGATCTTCGTATGTTGTCAACATTCAAACACTTTGTTTTGGCTCAATTATACCATTGGTTGTTTGTGGTGCTTTGTATGCAATATTTACCCATTATTTAAAGAAAGCGGGTATATTGCTTAATTCTGCATTATTTATATTGGCTGGGTTATGGCTAATTGTGGTTGCAAGCAAAGGAGATTACGGTGATACTGCCCAGCATATCAGGGAGTTTAAAGAATTGGTTATTCCTATTATTGCTATTATCGGTATAAGTGCAGCATTTATATTCCCTATCTGTCTCAAAAACAAGAAAATAGAAAATATGATGTTGTAGTTTTAGAAAGAAGATATTGATTAAGAGTGGAAGAGCAGGGTTTCTTTCACTCTTTTTTTATGTAATACTACTTATTATTTCTGTAAGATGAAGAAGTCTTTTTTTCTTTTTGGCGTATTGCTTATTTTTCTTGTTGCAGGTTGTAAAAATCAGCAAGGTAAAAGGGTATCGTCTCAAAATCAATATGAAAGTGATTCTGTTTTAACGGTGGTTAATTGGAATATTGAATGGTTTGGTGCTACGAGAAATGGACCTGTCGATAAAAAGCTACAAGAAACAAATGTCTTCAAAGTGTTGAAATATTTGCACGCCGATATTTATGGTTTGTGCGAAATTGTCAATATAGCCTCGTTTAGGGATTTGATAAAGTCTATGGGACCTGATTATGATTTTGCTGTAAGTGATTATGCAAGCGGTGCAAATTCTACGCATGCGCATTATTATGCCTCTGCACAAAAAATGGCTTTTGTCTACAATAAAAATGTTTTTACAAATGTATCTACGTCGGGGTTTTTACGTGACAATAGTGCTGCTGGCCATAATTTCTCTAATGGCCGTTATCCGTATTTGCTTCGCGCCGATGTTACCAAAAATGGTATCACCAAAAACATTTGTTTCTTTCTTGTGCATGCTAAATCTGGCTCTGACAAGACAAGCTATATTCGCCGTGTAAATGCTTCTAATGAATTAAAAGCGGCATTGGATAAAGACTTTGCCCAAACGCCATTAATGATTTTTGGTGATTTGAACGATGAGTTGAAGGGAAGCGTTTCTTCAGAAAAGGAGTCTTCTTATCAAAATTTTATCCAGGATGATAACTATGTCGGTATTACGTTGGCGGTACAGAAAAGTGGCGCGCAATCTACTATCGATTATCCAACCGTAATAGATCATCAGATTATTTCAAAACAGCTAAATAAAATGTATGTACCACATTCTGCAAGAATTCGTACCGATATTACCGAAGTTGTTCCTGATTTTACGAGCGGGAATACCTCCGATCATTATCCTATTTCTTCAGAATTCTTATTTAGCAAATAAGAAAAGTAATTTAATTTTCTAATTGGTTTTGCTGCAAAATAGTCTTCATTTTTTTTACTTCTTCTTCGTCAACGCAGATATTCATCAATGTTTCAGCCATTGAAGAGGATTTAAATTTCATGGCAGAATTTATTTCTTTTCTTGCGGAGGAATGAAATTCCTCGGCACCAGTTTCTATAATTTTCTGCAAATTACTACTGCGTATTCCGCTGCCGGGAACAATGACTATTCTTTGGTCAGCTTGCCTGACCAATTCTTTTATTAAGTCAAACCCGTCGCCCGCATTTGGCCTCTGACCGCTTGTTAATATTCTGGCGCAACCAGTGTCAATTACTTGCTCTAAGCTTTCCAGCGGGTTTTTGGCACGATCGAATGCGCGATGAAAGGTAATTTCTAATGGATATGCAAGTTCCACCAATCTTCTGGTTTGTTCTATATCAACTGCCCCGTCAATATTCAATAATCCCAAAACAGCCCCTTGAAATCCTAATTGTCTGATTAGCAATAAATCTTTTTTCATTACTGCCAATTCTTCATTGTTGTACAAAAAATCGCCACCCCGCGGTCTAATAATTGGAAATACAGGTATTGTGATTTTCTCAATTGTCGTTTTCAGTGTTCCATAAGAAGGCGTAGTCCCACCATCAAAGGGATTCTCGCAAAGTTCAATTCTGTTAGCTCCGGCACTTTGAGCTTGAATTGCAGATGTGATATTGAATACAGCAATTTCTAAAGTCATAGAGGGCGTTTTAAAATTAATTTGCAAGATAACAAACTTGGTAAAAGTACCAACAAAAAGACCGCTGATTGCTCAACGGTCTTTTCTTAGAATATTCTTGAAAGCTGTGTTTCAATAAGTAAATTGATTATTTAACTTCAACTTCTGCACCTGCAGCTTTTAGTTTTTCTGCGATGTCATCAGCCTCAGCTTTAGAAACGCCTTCTTTAACGGCTTTCGGAGCTGTATCTACGATTTCTTTAGCTTCTTTCAAACCTAAACCAGTGATTTCTTTAACCACTTTTACTACACCTAGTTTACTAGCACCACCGCTAACTAAAACTACATCAAATGCAGTTTTTTCTTCAGCAGCAACTGCTTCGCCAGCTGCAGCAACTACAACTGCCGCAGCAGCTGGTTCGATACCGTATTCAGATTTTAAGAAATCTGCTAATTCTTGTACGTCTTTTACTGTTAAGCCTACTAGTTGTTCAGCTAATGCTTTAATGTCTGCCATTTTGTTTTCAATTTTTTCCGCGTTCATTGCTCTTAGAAGCGCTCCGGCGGAGGGTTTTAAAAAAATTATTTAATAAATCAATTTGGAATTTTCCAAATCAAAAAGTTTGAATAACCAATAATGGTTAAAAATTTAAAATTATGCTTCCGGTGCAACTTCATCAGTAGAAGTCGTTGCCGGAGCTTCAGTTGTCGTAGTTTCTTCTGCAACTACTGCTGTTGCAGTTTTATCTTCTTGATTCAATAATGCAGCCAATACACGTTTGGCTGGAGATTGCAACAATCCGATAACATCGCCAATCAACTCTTCTTTTGTTTTGATATTAGTCAAAGCAATTAATTGATTATCACCACTATAAATATCGCCGTTAATGAAAGCTGCTTTTAATTCAGGCTTCTCTTTCTTACCCTCTTTGCGAAAGGCACTGATGATGACAGCCGGGTTCTTCGGGTTTTCAGAAAACATTAAAGCTGTTACGTTGTTCAATGATTCGTAAACGCCTGAATATTTTTCCGCATCCAAAGATTCCAATGCTTTTTTAATCAAAGTGTTTTTAGCCACTTTCATTTCCACTTGTTTATTAAAACAGGCACGGCGTAATTTGCCGATTTGATCTACACTTAACGATTCTGTATTGGTTACATAAAAGTTGTTGTATTGAGTGAACTTTTCTTTTAAAAGTTCTATTACTTCGTTTTTTTGATCTTTTGTCATTTTCAAAAATTTTTGATGGTTTCAAACCAATTTTTACAAATTAGTTTTGAACTGATTTTGTGTCCACTGCAATACCAGGGCTCATCGTTGCAGCTAGGCTTACACCTTTTACGTAAATACCTTTAGCGGCAGTAGGTTTCAGCTTGATTAAAGCATTGATAAGCTCTTGTCCGTTTTCTGCAATTTTCTCAGAAGAGAAAGAAACACGGCCAATAGAAGCGTGTACGATACCAGCTTTATCTACTTTAAATGCAATTTTACCGCCTTTTACTTCTGTAACTGCAGCAGCTACATCATTAGTAACCGTTCCTGTTTTAGGATTCGGCATTAAGTTACGAGGGCCTAATACTTTACCTAAACGACCAATTTTTGGCATTACTGACGGTGTGGCAATTATCACATCAACATCGGTCCAACCGCCATCAATTTTTGTAATAAATTCATCCAATCCCACGAAATCAGCACCTGCTTCTTGAGCAGCGGCTTCTTTATCTGGTGTACATAAAACCAATACTTTTTTGGTTTTACCTGTACCGTGAGGAAGGGTAACTGTACCACGAACTTGCTGGTCAGCTTTTTTTGGGTCAACACCCAAACGTATGTGAAGATCAACAGAACTATCAAATTTTGTTGTGTTGATTTCTTTCACTAATGCAGAAGCTTCGTTAAGCGAATAAAATTTATTGCTGTCGATTTTCGCTTCCGCTACTTTTCTTTTTTTAGTAATTTTTGCCATTACAAATAAGTTTTAAGGATAAGAATTAATTTTCCCACGGAGCAGCGCCGTCGATTGTGAGACCTAAGCTACGTGCTGTACCAGCCACCATTTTCATAGCGCTTTCAATAGTAAAGCAGTTAAGATCGGGCATTTTGTCTTTTGCAATTTCTTCTACTTGTGCCCAAGTAACTTTACCTACTTTATCGCGGTTGCTTTCCTTAGAACCTTTTTTGATTTTTGCGGCTTCCATCAATTGGATAGAGGCAGGAGCAGTTTTGATAACGAAGTCAAAAGACTTGTCAGAATAAACTGTGATTAAAACAGGAACAACTTTTCCTTGTTTGTCTTGAGTTCTTGCATTAAATTGTTTACAGAACTCCATGATGTTCACACCTTTGGAACCTAATGCCGGCCCTACTGGTGGTGCAGGGTTGGCTTGTCCGCCTTTTACCTGCAACTTTACGAAACCTGAGATTTCTTTTGCCATTTTTTAAACTTTTTTGGTGATAACGTCCGAACAATATTGCACAGACTCCCAATTCAATATTCCTAAAAAGAACTATTTGGGGCAGCAAAGGTAATAAAATATTTGAATTATGTATAGTTTTACTCAAATTATTGGCTGAAGATATCTAACCCACTGGGTATCAACTTAAATATACTACTATACTCTTTACACTTCCATTTTTTCGCAATCCTGCATGTCTTGCTCAAATTCAAGCGTTGCATGTTGAATATTCAACTGTTCTAAACGGTTCTTTATTTCTTTTTTCAATATATCTAAATCACTAATACTCATTTTTTTACTTACCAATATATGTGCTGTAAGTGCATTGATCGTTGTACTTAATCCCCAAGCATGTATGTGATGTATATCTTTCACTTCCTCTAATTGCATTACTTTCTGCTTGATTTTTTCTAAATCCACATTTTCGGGTACACCATCTAAAGAAAGTCTAAGACTACTTTTCAGTAATCCCCAAGTGCTTTTTAATATTACTACTGCAATTAATAAACTTAATGCGGTATCTATCCAATATAAATGCGTATAATAAATTAAAATCCCTCCGATTACGATTGCTACCGAAACCAACGCATCGGCCAACATATGCAGATAGGCTGATTTGATATTTATATCTTTTTCCTTATTCTTTAAAAATAGAAAAGCTGAAAGACCATTAATAACGATACCTGCTGCTGCTACCCATGCGACAGTGTTTCCGGAGAGAACATCGGGTTTAAAAATACGACGCGCCGCTTCGCAGCCAATGGCGCCGATAGATATTAATAAAATAATAGCGTTAAATAATGCCACCAGCACAGTTGTTTTACGGTATCCGTAGGTATACTTGTCACTTGGTTTTACTTTCAATAATTTAAATGCAAGAAGTGATAAGGCCAGACCCGCCACGTCTGCGAGATTGTGACCGGCATCGGAGAGTAAAGACAGAGAATTTGCTGATAGGCCCACAATAGCCTCCACCAAAACAAAAGCAAAATTGAGTGAGATGCCAATATAAAATGCTCTGCCAATATGTGAGAGTTCCTGAACATGATTATGTTCATGAATATGGGAATGAGAGTGGCCTTCAGAGGTATGGGTCATAAATTGCGCTCCTATATAATTGCAAGATAGTCTAAGTTCCTAATTTTAAATAAAAGACGGCTGTTATATTTTCTTCCTATTGTATGCAAGTATTTTTTTAAAAAAGCAGCCTGCACCGTGAACTTTGTTTTAATTTTGCAGCAGTGATAAATTATGCTAAATCTTATTTTCGAAAAACTATGAATTTTTATACGAGAAAATTA
>NZ_JBNQGD010000276.1:0-3581 GCF_050436765.1 Arachidicoccus sp.
TCAATTTTTGTTAAGCAATCCTGATAAATATAGCATTCTGACTAGTGGTTTGCAGAAAGCTGGTTTAATGGATACGTTAGTCAATCTTACTGATTCATTAGGAGGAAGAATCAGACTTACGCTGTTTGCTGAAACAAATGATGTTTTGAAAAATGCGGGTATAGAAAACTATGATAACATGCCGCATGATGAGTTAGTCAAGTTAATGCGTAATCATCTTATTCCTGGGCAAAATGCGATATCTAGTTATACTCATCATACAGTTGCTGTGCCAGTATATAATATTGTAGATAGTTGGGATAGTACGATTTTGACTTTAGATGGGGATGACTATTTTTATTTTAATCTTGCAGGTGTTCACTTAATTGATAATGTTTCTGATTTTACTTCTAGTGATGTTGCCATGCGTAATGGCATTATAGACAACGTAAGTGTTCCGATATCATTTCCGGCAAATAAACCTCGTACACAAATATATTATGATTTTTGGTCCGGAACCAACTATGCTTATGGAATACCTAGTATTTCTGACGGGAATTCCCATCCGCCATTGAATGGTAGTTCTGGCAATTATAGATATTACTACGACGGTTCAATATCTAACAATCTCCTTTTCGTGAACCCAGATGCTAAAAATGACTCTATGGTCGCTTTAATTCATGGAATTAGAAAGGGCAAATACCAAATTACTATTAACTACAAAGCGTCTTACAATAGGGACATATTTGAACTGCGATATCAGAATGATTCTATTGGATCCATTGACTTTAGAACTGGAACTACCTATAAACAAAATACTATAATCGGAACTTATGATTTTAAAACAAGTGGTGATAAGAGATTAAATTTTGTCTGCTTGCAACACAATGGTGGGGGAATGAATTTGGATTGCATGGTGTTAACACCCGTTTATGACAACCCTTAGATGGCATTGTCGTAAAAATTAATGCTATTAAAATTATGAATTATTTTATAACTAGAAAGAAATATGTTTAAATCTAAAACTTATTCGATTGGTATTTTATCGCTTTTCAGTCTCACGTTAAGTTGGAATAATGCCAATGCACAAAATAATGCAGTGAAAAGTCTGCCCTATTCCAAAGTGTATGCGGACACCTTAATTGCTTCGGTGGACACTGCCGATATTGTAGATATTGGTTATATGAAATTAGACAGAAAATATATAACGGGAAGTGTTGCGGAATTTGTAAATAATAAACGCAAAAAAGAAGAGGTTCCTCTTTCTCCGAACAATATGCTTGCTGGCCAAATAGCGGGAGTAAATGTAATGAGCACTTCCGATATTAGTGCATTAATAAATATAAGAGGTGTTTCAACTTTTAATGCCGGTACGGTACCTCTTTATATTGTTGATGGTGTTCCTATCAAAGCGGATCGCTTTCAGAATTCATTAAGCAAAAACGTAGACAACGATCCGTTATCTGATATTAATCCAGAAGATATTGCTTCAATTACAGTATTAAAAGATGCCCAAGCTACTGCTATATATGGAATGAGAGGAGCAAATGGGGTAATTATCATTAACACCATTAAAGGTACTTCCGGAAAAACATTTCTTGACATTTCAGGATATTCTGGCATAATGGAACAGCCCGAAGAATTGCCGGTTTTGGATACAATGCAATATCGCGCCTATATTTTACGAAAGGAAAGAGCAAGCGGAAAATCCGAATCCGATATAATGAATGGAGTAGGGAGGTACCTACTTCAATCTACACCTGCTGATCAAACACAGCGATATAATAATAGTACAGATTGGCAAGATTTAGTAATGAACAATGGTTTATTGAATAATTATCATCTTACTTTACGAGGTGGAGACGCGGTGGCTAAATATTCATTAAGCACTGGTTATACTGGTTTGACAGGTGTGATTTCTAATACAAATTTCAATCGCTTTAATGTCCGATTAAATCTTGACTATAAAGTAGGAAGGAGTTTAAGCTTTTTAAATAGTGTGGTTTACAGTAGAACAAGCAAGGTATTAGCTGATGCAGGAGATGCCTACAATACAAACCCTCTATTCTTGGCAACTTTAAAATCTCCTACACTGGCCATTTATCAGCAAGACGAAACTGGTGTGAACCTTCCTTTTCTAGATAGTGCAGACTATGCCGGCTTAAATAACCCATACTCACTTTCCCACAATGCTATTAATACAAATAACTCTAATCATATTACTGCAAAAACTATTGGTCAATACCAATTCTCTCCTTATTTGACATTGAGACTTGGTATCCTGTTTGACTATTATCGATTGTCTGAGACAAAGTTTATGCCTTCTGCAGGTATTCTCGCTAATGGTTACATTATTAGATCTTCTGAACGTCAGAATAGTTATTCTATTATGACAGATAATGAAAATACCCTTAATTATGCTCGTAGCTTTGATAATGGAAAACATTCTATCATGGCCGTTTTTGGCAATTCATTACAATCAACTTCTTTAGACTCAAAATATGGTAGAGCTGTGAACTCTAGTTCTGATCAATTAACAACTCTTAATACGTCAGATCCCTTGTCACTAGATTCCATTGGAAGTATTTCACCTAAATGGACATTAGCCTCGTTTTTTACGAGTGTAAATTATGCATATAAAGAAAGATATTTACTGGGCATAAATTTTAGAGCGGATGGTTCCAGCAGATTTCAGCCGGGACATAGATGGGGATATTTCCCTTCAGTTGGGATTGGATGGAGAATTAACGAAGAATCGTTTTTGAAGAATAGTAAACTTATCAGCAATCTTAAACTAAGAAGTAGTTATGGTCTGACTGGAAATGAGAATGTTGGATTCACCAATGCGTTTAACTCTCTTGTGCCTTCTCCATATGTTTATTCCGCAATTAAATTTGGTATACTTGGAGATCCAGATTTTCAATGGGAGCAAACAAGTCAGTATGATGGTGGAGTCGATTTAGGGCTTTTTAAAAATAGATTAAGAGTGAATTTCGATTATTATAATAAAAAAACAAATCATTTATATAATATCATTCAATTACCAGGAACCAGTGGTTTTAAATCTTATGCAGTAAGTGGTGGAGCGGTGACAAACCAAGGAATAGAGGGAACTATCGAATGGAGTATTTTGGATATATCGCGCAATCGACGTTTTGGTTGGAATATTTCTTTAAACATTGCTGAAAATAAGAATAATATTGAATCTGTTCCCGACAGGTTAGATTCTGTTATCGATTATGGGAATTATTCGACCATCCTGAAACCAGGTATAGCAGTAGGTTCTTTTTATGGTTATCAAGCATTGGGGGTATACTCAAAAACGACTGACGTCAAATTGAAAAATGGTATTGATAACACAAATCCATTTCAAGGCGGGGATGTAATATTTGAAGATGTAAACAAAGATGGTATTATTGATGCTAGGGATCAAAAGGTTATTGGTAACGTAAATCCGAAAATATATGGCGGCTTTACAAATACATTTACATACAAGGGTGTGGATCTCTCTGTATTTGTGGATTTTGCAGGAGGAAATAAAATCTTTAATGCAAGACGCGAAGCAATGGAATCGATGTCCAATTATGACAATCAATCTACTA
>NZ_JBNQGD010000277.1:0-2565 GCF_050436765.1 Arachidicoccus sp.
TAGTCTCAAAAGACGGCAAAGTGGAGTATGTTAGAGCCTTGAATGACCCCGGGTTTGGCACTAAAGAAGAGGCTGTCCGCTTAATTTCTTCAAGTCCAAATTGGAAGCCAGCCACACTTTTTGGAAAGGAAGTGCCATTTACCAAGACACAAGAAATTATTTTTAATGTTGAATAAAGGAGCGTAAGCCGGTCAGGCTGTTCACTCATTATCAAATCTTTCGACCCGCTGAATACCGGCTAATTGCTTTAGGCGGTGAACTAACTCGTCCAACTCCTCTTTATCGTGTACAAATACTTTAACTTTGCCCTTAAATAACCCATCTTCAGATTCGATAGTGAGTGCTGAGATATTAATACGAAGGTCACCGCTGATAATATTGGTGATTTTATTGATTACCCCCACGTCATCTACCCCTATAATCTCTACTCTGGTTAAGAAAGAGATTTCCTTATTTTTCGCCCATTTGGTCTTCACGATTCTATGTCCTTGATTGGCCATTAATTGTGCCGCGTTTGGACAGTTGGTTCGGTGAATAATTAAACCTTTACCAACACTTACAAAGCCAAAAACATCATCACCGGGAATAGGGTGACAGCAGTTCGCGAGCGTATACATTATCTTATCACTGCTCTCTCCAAAAATAATTAATTCCGAGTCTTTTTTAGAGAAATTTTTGGATTCAGTCTCCTCGGAGTAGGGAATTTTTTCTAATTTTTCTCGTCTCGGGGGCTCTAATTTGTCACCTGAAACAGTAAATTCTTTGAGTTCTTTTAAGTCTATTTTTTTAATAGCGATATTATAATACAAATCGAGGTGTGAGGTCAACTTATAAAAAGTTACTAACTCATCAATATTATAAGTGGATGCAGGGACACCTAAATTTTCCAATTTACGGCTTAATGTGTATTTCCCGTCTTCCGCAATGCTACGTTTTTCTTCTTTAAGCGCGTCTTTTATTCGACTTTTGGCCTTGGCAGTTGCTACCAGAGTAAGCCAGTCTTCATTTGGTTTTTGTTTGTTGCTAGTGATAATTTCTACCTGATCACCGCTACGCAATTTGTGACCAATAGGAACAAGTTTGTGATTGACTTTTGCCCCAATACATTTCTGTCCTACTGCTGAATGTATTGAAAATGCAAAATCAAGTGCTGATGAACCTTTGGGCAACATTTTTACATCTCCCTTTGGGGTATAAACATATATTTCTTCTGCAAGAAAACTTGTTTTAAAATCTTGTAAGAAGTCTATACTGTCGGTACCCTGGGAGCTGATCATCTCGCGTATTTGCCCAAACCATTGATCAAAGCGATCTTCATTGTTGGTTCCTTCTTTGTATTTCCAGTGTGCGGCCAATCCTTTCTCAGCAATTTCATTCATACGACGTGTACGTATTTGTACCTCTACCCATTTCCCTTGTGGCCCCATAACAGTAGTATGTAAAGCTTCGTAACCATTACTTTTCGGATTGCTTAACCAATCACGCAAGCGTTCAGGGGCAGGTGTGTAAGAGTCGGTAATCATGGAATATACTTTCCAACATTCTTCTTTTTCTTTTTCAGGGGTAGAATTGAGCAGGACACGAATGGCAAAAAGGTCATATACTTCTTCAAATAAGACACTTTTCTTTTTCATTTTATTCCAGATAGAATGAATGCTCTTGGGGCGGCCATATATCTCGAAGTCAAAGTTGGCTGCTTGCAGTTTTTCTTTTATAGGTTTAATAAATTCATTAATATAGCGGGTACGTTCTCTTTTTGTTTCGGCTAGTTTTTTTGCGATGTCTCTATATTCTTGAGGCTCAAGGTATTTCATAGACAGATCTTCCATTTCTGTCTTGATAGCATAGAGTCCCATTCTGTGGGCAAGTGGTGCATATACCCAAACTGTTTCACTGGCAATTTTCAATTGCTTTTCCGGTTTCATCCAATCGAGGGTACGCATATTGTGTAAGCGATCGGCTAGTTTTATTAATATTACACGGGGATCATCTGTGAGGGTTAAAAGTATTTTCTTGAAATTTTCAGTTTGCTGTGAGGTGCTTGCATCTACTACAGTCGAAATCTTGGTAAGTCCATCAACAATTTTTGCAATTTCATTCCCGAATTCGCGCGTAATATCGTCGATTGAAATATCCGTATCTTCAACCGTATCATGTAGCAGAGAACAGATGGTGCTTCGAACACCTAATCCTATTTCTTCAACACAAATCATCGCGACCGCAATAGGGTGGAAGATATATGGTTCGCCACTTTTACGGCGCATAGTTTCATGAGCATCGGCTGCTATTTCAAAAGCATGTCGTACAACTTCTTTGTCTCCTTTTTTAAATTTGGGCCGAAGTGCGCGCAATAATGAACGATAACGTCGAAGAATTTCTTTTCTCTCCTGTTCTTCGTTTAAAGCGTATTTAATTAATTCGTTGGTTTTTGTGGTTTGTTTCAAGTGCTGCTCTATTATAAAAACGAATTTAAACAATTTGCACAGAGCTGTGAAAAATTATTTGTTACAATAGGTTGAATTTTATTTTTGATATTTCCAATTCCTACTTTTCCCTTCAGAAATC
>NZ_JBNQGD010000278.1:0-2952 GCF_050436765.1 Arachidicoccus sp.
GGGTCGTACATTTTAATCCAACTCTAAAAGCATATTTAACAGCTTCTTTAAAAAACGAATAGAATTTCTAAAGGCGTTATATAAACCCGAAGAAAAGTTGACCTTATATTTTCATACACCGGTCACTGTCTTTAACATAAACGCTCAAATCTTTCCTTCACCGCTACCTATTATCTCACCTATTATCTATTTGAACTTAATTTTCACGCAGATGCCTGCCTTTCAATCGCTACACAACAGTATTACATGGCCATAATTGGAATGATTTTGGTAAAAGAAAGTTTAAAGCCATCTTATTATGAACAAAGCAATAGGAATCATTTTGTTGATTATTGGTATCGCCATGTTAATATGGACCGGATTTACTTATACCAAAAAGGAAAAAGTCATTGATGCGGGCCCCCTTCAAGTATCGGCTAATAAACAAAAATCTGTCAACTGGCCACCTTATGCAGGCGGTATCTTAATCTTGGGGGGCATTGTATTAATGGCTACCGCCAAAAAACCCAAATAAAAGACATGAGGGCGGTGCAATTGCCCGGCTGAAGGATAAAAATTTGCTTTTTAATTACAGGCAACTGTGCCGGGCAATTACCTCACAAGGTTTTGAGAGGCTGGGCATCCTTTTGTCTGCGTGCAGGTATGTCTCAAAAAAACCTACCAAAAATCTCACTTTCTTCAAGTCCCGGTGCGGCCATTTGTTAAAACCTATCAAAAAAATAAAAAATATTTTTCATTTACGAAAACATTCGTACATTTGACTACGAAACAATTCGTACTTAAAAATTTTAATCGTGCAAAATCCAATAAAGCCCACCAACAGCGAATTAGAGATCCTGCAGATTCTTTGGGAAAAAGGCCCTTCCAGCGTTCGGGAAGTACATGAAATATTAGAAGCCAAAAAAGAAGTTGGCTATACCACCACGCTCAAACTGATGCAGATAATGTGTGAAAAAAATATTTTGGAGCGCGACATGTCCGCCCGGACACACGTATATAGAGCGGCTATTTCCCAAAAAGCCACACAAGTACAAGCTGTACAGAAAATGATGCAGACAATGTTCAAGGGTTCGCCATCCAGCTTAGTCATGCATGCCTTAGGCAAACACAACACCTCAAAAGAAGAGCTGGATACAATAAGACAATATTTAAATGAAATAGAAAGTACGCTGCCTTCAAAAATAGCAAAGGACAAAACGAAAAAATAGCCATAACAGCTTCACAATCGATCAATAAACTTTTTAAATGGTAGAATATGCCGATACTACATTTTTTCTCCTCTCCATTCTCAGAAGCACTGGGCTGGAGTTTGCTACATAGTTGCTGGCAAGCAGCAGCTGTCTTTATCTATTTAAAATTAATTTTAAGTTTGCTGCCCCAGGCAACAGCAAAACTCAAATACCTGTTTGCTTATAGCGCATTGGTATTTGTAAGTTTATTATTTTGCCTTACTTTCTATCATCAATTCTCCTTGGCAATAGAACATAAGGAGCAACTTAACCAAGTCCTTCATGCTCATCTGACACCTTTTTCCAGCTATGCTGCCGCGAAGTCATTTTCAAAAGCTACGCTTATGGCAAAAACCATCCCTATGCTTGTAAGTCTGTATATTATAGGCTTGGTGCTGCTGACCATAAGATTGTTGATTGCTTATATCACCACCCGTCATCTAAAGAAGCAAAATCTTTTACCCGTTGACCCAAAATGGATAGATTCTTTAAAGCAACTTAAAGCAAGGCTCCATATCAACAAACCGATACAAATTTGTATCTCTTCCAAAGTAGACGTCCCCATGATGATGGGATGTATAAAGCCCGTCATACTATTGCCGATTAGTATTATCAGTAATCTTTCCATCTATCAAATAGAGGCCATTTTAATACACGAATTAGCCCATGTGCGCAGACAGGATTATTTGTTTAATTTATTTCAATCCGCTATCGAAACAATACTATTTTTCAATCCTTTTGTTTGGTGGATTTCAAAAAAAATAAGGGAAGAAAGGGAAAACTGCTGCGACCAAATAGTGCTACAGCAAACCGATAATCCGCATAATTATGCGACCGCTCTAATGCTATTAGAATCATCGCGCATTCAGTCTCAGCAGCTGGCAATGGCTGCCGTAAATAAAAAACCTCTTCTATTTAACCGCATTAAAAATATCATGGAAATGAAAGCAAAACCCATCAATCTAAAGCAAAAATTGGCAGCCGTTCTTATCGCATTTACTGCCGTTTGTTCAATAGCTTGGCTATCCCCCAAACAAGAAAAGACCAACGGAAAAAACATGCCTCCGTCTTTCGAAAAACCTGGCATTCATCAAAGCAGTTTTGTCAGTGACAGCTTATTGCTTCCTGCACCAAAAGCTTTACCGGCAAATGTTCCATTGCCACCTGCACCGCCAACACCGCCCGGCAATCTGCCGATGGAAGATTCTATCCCTTTACCGCCCATCAATAATAACGTTCACTTAAATATAGATACAGCAATTTCGCAACAATATGCAAAAAATATAGAAGCTTATTTTAATAGTGATGCATGGAAAAACCAACAGAAAAATATAGAGAAACAATCGAAAGAAATTCAAAAATATTTTAGTAGCAACGACTGGAAAAAACAACAAGAAAATATTCAAAAAGCAGCGAAAAAAATGAAACAGTATTTTGAAAGTAAAGAGTGGAAAGACCAGCAAAAAAACATTGAAAAACATTCGAAAGAAATTGAAAAATATTTCAATAGTGATGCATGGAAAAGCCAACAAAAACAAATAACAGAAGCAGCCAATAAAAGCACCGAATATTTTAAAAGCGCAGAGTGGAAGACACAGCAAAAAGCCATAGAAGAAAAGACAAAAGCTATTCAGGATTACTTCAACGGCGATCAATGGAAAAAACAACAAGAAGAGATAAGTCATCTAACAGACTCTTTAAAGTCTTCTTATTTTAAAGCTAA
>NZ_JBNQGD010000279.1:0-18474 GCF_050436765.1 Arachidicoccus sp.
CGATGAATACGCGGATTTTCGGTACCCTGAAATTTAAGCATGGCAATATCAAAGCAATTCATCATGAAATAAGGCCAACGATCAGCCTCAACTATCAGCCTAATATGGCAAGCAGTTATTATCAAACTTTGCAAGTAGATACAACCGGGCGTAAACAAAGAGTATCGGAATACTCTTATCCAGGAAGTGTGGGTGGTTTTAGTGAAACGACTTTTGGTGGTATCAATTTTGGTATCGACAATATTTTGCAGATGAAAGTATTAAATAAAAGCGATACGACGGGTGACCCGGATAAAGAAACAAAAATAGTGAGTTTGATAGATGGATTAAGCATCAATTCAGGCTACAATTTAGTGGCTGATTCTCTTAACTGGTCGCCCATAAGTATTAGCCTGCGTAGTTCACTTTTCAAGAATAAATTAAATTTCAATGCCAACATGACGGTTGATCAATATGAAACTGATGCATACGGCACACGTATTAATAAACTATTGTGGTCACAAGGAAAAATAGGACGCATATCCAATGGTACCATTTCAATGTCGACTTCTTTCTCGAGTAAAAAGACCGATCAGCACACCGATCAACAACGTGTGGCTAACGATCCTGATCCTAATATGCCGCCTGATCAGCAGATGCAACAATTAAATTATGTACGTGACCACGCTTCAGATTTTGTAGATTTCAATATTCCCTGGAATATACAGGCTTCGTATGCCATGGGCTTTAGTAAAGTAATCAATCCTGATTATAGTGGTTTTCACAATGTGTACAATTCGAGTTTAAATCTTAATGGGGACTTTAGTCTGTCGCCCAAATGGAAAGCCGGCGGAAGTATATATTTTGATGTTATCCATCATCAGGTAGGTATGATGACTTTATTCCTTACGCGCGATATGCACTGTTGGCAAATGGCCATTAATGTTTCACCTATCGGCCGCTTTAAATCATTCAGTATCGTGTTGAATCCTAAATCTGGTATTTTACGCGACTTGCGCATCAATCGTAGCAGATCCTTTTATTAATCGATCTCATTGAATAATCAATTTTCTTATTCACCTGTGGGAAACAATGCTTTCCTTTGTAAGCAACACCGTTAATAAAATGGCCGGCATTTACATACATATTCCCTATTGCAAAAAAGCATGTCACTATTGTAATTTTCATTTTTCTACGACAAAATATACCGTGTCTGAAATGCTACAAAGCATTAGACAGGAAGCTGTTTTAAGAAGGAATTATTTAAATGAAACTGTGCATACCGTTTATTTTGGAGGGGGAACTCCTTCAATGGTTTCACCTTTAGAACTTCAATTGGTTCTGGAAAAAATACAATCCCTTTTTACCCTAGATGCTCAAGCCGAAATAACGTTAGAAGCCAACCCTGATGATATCTCTAAAGATAATTTAATTGCTTGGAAGTCGGCCGGTTTCAATAGATTAAGCATTGGCGTCCAATCTTTTTACGCACTGGATTTGGAATGGATGAACCGCTCACACAATGTCACTCAAGCATTAGAGAGCATTGAGCTCGCACAAGCACATGGTTTCGAAAATATTTCTATCGATCTTATTTACGGGACGCCATTGTTAACAGATGAGTTGTGGCGAGAAAATTTAAAACGGGTCGCAGGATTAAATATTGTCCATTTGTCTGCATATGCGCTCACCGTGGAGCCTAAAACGGCTCTGGCTAAAATGATTGCGAAGGAAAAGGTTTCCGACATCCAACCGCAAAAACAGGTAGCGCAATTTGATATTTTGATGCAATGGGCGTCTGCGAATAATTTTGAACATTACGAAATATCTAATTTCGCAAAGCCGGGTTTTCGCAGCAAGCACAATAGCAACTATTGGCTGGGAACTGCCTATCTGGGACTTGGTCCATCGGCACACTCTTTTGATGGAAGTACCCGCCAATGGAATATTGCAAATAATGCACTTTATCTGCAATCTCTAAAGAAGCAGCTATTAAATTATGAACGGGAAACGCTTTCTCGCGAAAATAAAATCAATGAAATGCTTATGATTTCTTTGCGCACTATTGAAGGTATTGACTTAAAGAAAATGGAAGTACTCTATGGGAGAGCAGAGAAAGATAGAGTGAAAAATTTAGCAAAGAAATGGATTGACCGCCAGTATCTTTACGAAAAAGACAATCATTTGATGCTTACCAGTACAGGAAAGCATTATGCTGATGGTATTGCAGCGGATTTATTTTCGACATCCGACTAATGCAATAAACTTTCTAATCGTGAAAAAGCTGCCTCGGCTGAGGTATTATTCCACAAAATTTCATACACAGTATTTACAATCGGTGTTTCAGCTTTTATTTTTTCGTTAATATCAAAGATGCATTTGCTGGCGTTATAGCCTTCGGCAACCATATTGAGTTCAAGCTGCGCCGCTTTAACAGAATAACCTTTTCCTATCATTGTTCCGAACATGCGGTTACGACTATATAAGGAGTAGCAGGTAACTAATAAATCTCCTAAATACACTGATGATGCATATTTTGGATGGTCGCAATCGTTTTTATGTGATGATAATTTCTTTAGAAAAGTGATCATTTCGTCCGCCGCGTTGGCAATATATACGCTCAAAAAATTGTCTCCATAGTCAAGCCCATGAGCTATTCCGGATCCTAATGCATATATATTTTTTAATACAGCGGCATATTGCACACCTATCACATCTAAATTGATGCGCGTATTCAAATAAGGTGTTTGAAAGAGTGCTGCCATTGTTTGAACTTCGTTTTCATTAATTCCCGAGAAAGTCAGATAAGAAAGCTTTTCGGCGGCCACCTCTTCCGCATGGCACGGCCCCAAAACAGTAAAATATTGCTCTAAAGGGAAATTAAATTCTCTTAGCAGGTATTCATGAAGTAGTTCTATTTTCTCCGGTAAAATGCCTTTTACCGCTGAGATGATTTTTTTGCCTTTAAAAATATCGTCGGGTAATTCGTTTAAAGCATCGCTTACATAGGCAGAAGGGGTAGCAATCAATAATATATCAGAATTTTCGATCACAAAATGGATACTGTCACTAAAAGTAATTTTTGACACGTCAAAAAGCGATTTGGACAAATAACGTGGATTATGCCCGCGCTCTTTAAAATGTTCTATCGAACTGCTATTGCGAAACCACCAATTAATGGCATGTTTATTATCGGTTAGCAATTTTGCCAAGGCAGTAGCCCAACTCCCACTTCCCACAATTCCTACCTTACTCATATGTCTGATTTTTGTAAAGGCAAAATACAGCAAAAATTTAAATATTTTCTAATTTATTTGATCCATCACTATGGCGAATACGCCGGTTAGAAGATAGATATTTGCTTTAATGCAAAGCTATTTTTACATAAATATCTTTTTGCACGGTGAATTGTGCATTAATCACATTTTTCGCTGTAAAACTTTTTTTTGCGTTCAAAAGCCTCTATTTTTTGTGAAAAAACTATGAAACTATGTTAATAACTTTGTGCTTTGCATATGAATAAAATTTCTGTTGAACAAAGTTTTTTGGGAAGGTCTGGGACCCTATATTCGCTATTCTTTGCAAATAAATTATGAATTGATTGTGAAGAAATTATTATTAAATTGTAAACTAAAAGGCTGCACAATAAACATAACCAACAACTCGGTAACAGTTATAAAAAAAGGTAACAGAAAAGAAAAATAATTTACTATCAATGGACAATTTGCCAAATATAAATCGCAAAACAACAAGAAAAAAGACACCTGCTATAGATTTGAATCCCATGATGTATGGCAAAGTGCCTCCGCAGGCGAAAGAATTGGAAGAAGCAATTCTGGGGGCAGTAATGTTGGAAAAAGCGGCATTTGATAATGTGATAGAAATCATTCAATCAGAATGTTTTTATGTAGATGCACATCAACGTATTTTCAAGGCATGTGAGCGTTTGGCTGAAAAGAATATGCCTATCGATATGTTAACGGTCGTGGAAAATTTGAAAGCCAATGAAGAATTGGATTTGGTGGGGGGGGCTTTTTATATTTCTAAGCTTACAATGGCTGTAACTTCATCTGCCAATATTATTACGCATGGTCGTATTTTATTAGAGAAGTTTATTCAAAGAAAACTAATAGAAATAAGTGGAGAGATTATTAATAACGCTTACATAGAAAGTACCGATGTATTTGATTTGCTGGATGAGGCAGAACAAAAAATATTCAACATTACCAACAATTATTTAAAGAAGGATTATGATGATATTGGTGGTGCTCTTGCAAAAGCGATAACGAGAATAGATAAATTAAGACAGGAAAAAAATGAAATATCTGGTGTGCCTAGTGGCTTCCCAAGCATGGATAAAGTCACTTACGGCTGGCAGCCAAGTGATTTAATTATTTTGGCCGCAAGGCCTTCTGTAGGTAAAACCGCCTTTGCCCTTAATCTTATTCGTAATGCAGCGCTGCATCCGACACATCCAACGCCAGTAGCGTTCTTTTCTTTGGAGATGAGCTCTGCCCAGTTGGTACAGCGTATTCTTTCTGCTGAAAGTGAAATTAAATTGGAGAAAATATCGCGTGGAAATTTAGAAGATTATGAATACCAGCAATTGCAAACAAAAGGCATTCAAAGGTTAGAGCAGGCACCAATATTTATTGATGATACGGCGGCACTTAATATTTTTGAATTTCGGGCAAAAGCGCGCAGATTGGTTAACAAAAGCAAGGTGGGTTTAATTGTAATTGACTATTTGCAGTTGATGAGCGGGAGCGGAGACCGAAATTCAAATCGAGAACAAGAAATAAGTACTATTTCCAGGAACTTAAAAGTATTAGCTAAAGAATTGAATATTCCAATCATTGCTTTGAGTCAGTTGAGTCGTGCTGTAGAATCACGTAAAGAAAGTAAAATACCGCAGCTGAGCGATCTTAGGGAATCGGGCGCTATTGAACAAGATGCCGACATGGTTATGTTTATCTACCGTCCGGAATATTATGAAATGCAAAATGAACCATCCGGAGAAGTTATTCAGGGGGAAACATTAATTAAAATAGCCAAACATCGTAATGGCTCACTCGAAACAGTACATCTGCGCGCGAGGTTGGATATTCAAAAGTTTGAAGATGCAGGAACGGATTCTAATTTTACTACTAGCAGTTGGAAGCCAATGGGGCCAAAAGGTGGGGCACCTGAGTCCGGAGGAGGAGCGCAATTCTTTACTAAAGGCAGTAAGATGAATACCGGTGACTTCGATGATGGCTTTGAGAGTAATAATGCGCCATTTTAAATAATCTTATCCAATTTTATTTAGAAATATTTACCATTTATAGCCATTCTAACCATATTATTTTAAATAAAATATCCCTTACCTTAGAGGGATATTTTATTTATAGTTAAAGTAAGCTCATTTCATAAAAATAAATCAATGACTCTACATTTTTCTTCTTTCAAGAAAAAAATTGGCATACTGCTTTTTCTTATGGTCTCATGCGGATCTATTCATTTATTTGCACAAAGATTAGATACCCTTATCAATACGTTTGGTGCTAAATACCGGCCGGAAAGAATTCATCTACAATTTGATAAACAAACTTATTCCCCGCAGGAAACAATTTGGTTTAAAGGTTATATCTTCTCTGGTATTGCCCCGGAGCAGAAAAGTAAAAACCTGTATGTTGACTTCAGCGATGAGACCGGCAAGGTACTAGCTCACGATGTTTTCCCTATTTCAGAAGGTGTGAGTAGGGGCCAATTTGATATTCCGGATAGCTTAAAGGGCAATCTTATCCATGTGAGGGCCTATACTAAATGGATGCTCAATTTCGATACGGCATTTTTGTATAATAATAATCTAAACGTTATACAACCTAAGGCAAAACGTATAAAAGGGAAACCCCCGACACCGAAGGCCACCCTGTACTTTTTCCCTGAAGGTGGAGACGCTATTGCAGGATTGTCTACGAGAGTGGCGTTTATGGCAGAAGATCAATACGCCCAACCAGTGAATATCTCAGGTGAAGTAAAAGACAATGATGGAAATAAAGTAGCTGATTTATTAGTGCAACATGATGGTATGGGTAGTTTCTATTTTATTCCTGATGCCCAGAAAACATATACGGCTACCTGGAAAGATGGTCAAGGGGAAACACATACAACGACGCTTCCGGCTATTCATAAGGAAGGTATAACACTTTCTGTAAAGGCCTCAAACGGAGAAAAATTATTCGCTATTCAACGACCTGAGAACGCCGGCGACAATCTTAAAGAGTTACACGTGGTAGCAACCATGTACCAGCAAACTGTTTATTTGGCCAATATATCATTGGCAGACAAAACCATGATAAGTGGCGCAATACCTACCGCTTATTTTCCATCAGGAATATTGCAAATAACCGTTTTGGATAAGAACATGCGACCCTTAGCGGAAAGAATAGCTTTTGTAAAAGGTAAGGACGATACCTTTCATCCGGAAGTAGGGTTCTCTAAATTAAGTTTTGATAAAAGAGGTGCCAATGAACTTATAATAAATGTATTGGATTCTGTTCCTGCTAACCTGGCTGTATCGGTTACCGATGCGAGCATTGGTACAGACAGTAGTAATAATTTAGTCTCAGATATGCTGCTCTCGAGTCAAATAAAAGGAAAGGTATATAGACCCTTTTACTATTTTTTAAGTGATTCAGACAAAGTGAACAATGATTTAGATTTGGTCATGTTAACGCATGGCTGGCGTCGTTTTGACTGGGATAAAATCATTAATAAAGAGCCACTAAATATTGCCTATCCTAAGGACTCTACTTATTTAAGCCTTTCGGGGAAGGTTTTTGGAGCCACGCCGGCGCAATTGGCAGCCAGCGGAACCTTGTTCGCCATTATAAAATCTAAAGCGGACACAACGAATAAGTTTATAATGCTTCCACTCAATTCAGATGGTACCTTTTCTGATCCTAATGCGATATTCTTTGATTCTCTGAATGTGTATTATAAGTTTTCGGGCAAGAAGAATTATTTGCAAAATTCCGAAGTAACTTTTATGTCCGATAGGCTACCTTCTCCAGGCCATATTCCGATGAATTTTAATGACATTGTGAAAGCTAGATTATACGATACCACTGGCTTAGCTGGAAGCCGGAATTTATATGATCAATATTGGGCGATGGCTCATTTTAAAAGTGATAATGCATTGGCAACCGTTACGGTAAAGACGAAACAAAAATCGCTAACAGAAAAGCTGGATGACGAATACACGTCTGGTATGTTCAAGGACGACAATGGTTATACATTTGATGTAATGAATGATATTGCGGCACAAGGTGCAATGAATGTGTTCAGTTACTTACAAGGCCGAGTTGCCGGATTGCAAATTAGTAACCCTATGGCTACTCCCCCAGGCCTTTCCTGGCGCGGCAGCACGCCTTCACTATTTCTGGATGAGATACCTGTGTCTGACGCCAGTCAATTAAGTAACATGAGTATGAGTGATATTGCCATGATAAAAATATACCGCCCTCCATTTATGGGTGGTTTTGGGGGGAGCCCGGGTGGCGCTATTGCTGTATATACGCGCAAGGGTGCAGATGTTGCGGTTGATAGCAAAACGGGTATGCCTCATAAAACAATTGCAGGTTATACTGTTATCAGGGAGTTTTATTCGCCAAACTATTTGAGCCTTTCAGAAGATCAAGATAAATTTGATGCACGCTCTACTTTATATTGGAATTCGTTGATTATGACTACTCCTCAAAAGCATGAAGTAAGATTAAAATTCTTCAATAATGATTTTACAAAAGCTTATAGGATAATTTTGGAAGGGATAAACGATAACGGACAATTTACGCATGTTGAGAAAGTAATCCAGTAAAATAATAAAAGCTTAACTACACTTTCTATGTTTTTATGTAAAAAATTCTTAAATTGTTATCTTAAAAATTATTATTTTTATTTATCCTATTTAAAACAAAATTTATGAGTGAAGAACACAAAAGCTTTTTTGATAAAGCAAAAGAGGCATTATTTGGTTTAAAAGGTAAGGCAGAAGATGCATACGAAAATTTAAGCGAAAAAGCTGAAGATGCTTGGGATGCTACAAAGGAAAAAGCAGGCGAAGCATTGGACGCTGCAAAAGAAAAGACATCAGGACTTTCTGAAAAGGCTGAGGATGTATGGAATAGTGCTAAAGAAAAAGCCGGAGACGCAATGGAAGAAGCTAAGAGTAAAATAGATTCATTGACGCAGAGAGCACAAGAGGACAATTCCCAAGAAACTGCCTGATAAAGGCTTTCGCTAAAGCAAAAGGCAACCTAAATGAAGGCTGCCTTTTGCTTTTAGCATAGGTCCTGGTTGCTTTCGAACCAATACAGAAATCTACATATTGGAATATATCATCATTGGTATCTTTATGACCTATGTTGCAAGCACTAGAATAATATGATAACTGCTGTTAAAGATGTTATTTTTTCCATTTCATTTGTATACTTAAAAAACCACAAATGCACGAACTTAAGAAAATTCGAACAATTGTGGTTTTATATTAAGGATATACGCGATGATTATTTTAGCTCCCAGACTAAGGCGCTAGCGCCCAAAACAGCCGCGTCCGACTCTTTCAATTCACTCGGCATTATCTGTACTTTATTTCTGTATATGGGTAGAAGATTTGCTTCCATCGAACGTTTGGCCGGCTGAAAAATGAAATTGCCCGCATTGGTAAGCCCGCCGAAGAGTATGATTGCTTCAGGAGAAGAGAACATAACGAAATTTGCCAATGCTTTTCCCAATATTTCTCCGGTAAACCTATATGTTTCGACAGCTATTTCATCCCCTTGAATGGCACAATCATATACCAAACGGCTATCTATTTCATCCAAATCGTAGTGGCGTAAAAGGCTTGGCCTTTGTTTGTCTTTATCTAGTAATTCTAAAGCGGTAAGCCGCACCCCGGTTGCCGACGCATACGCTTCTAGGGGGCCTTCAAATCCGGTTGACCAGTGTTTTCGCCCGCCGGGAATGATAATAGTGTGGCCTAACTCTCCGGCAAAACCATCGTGACCATAAACCATTTCACCATTTACGACAATGCCACTACCTACTCCTGTACCAAGGGTAATCATTATAAAATCTTTCATTCCTTTGGCTGCACCATAGGTCATTTCACCAACAGCGGCCGCGTTAGCATCATTGGTTAATGCGGAAGGTAAGTTGAACCTTTCTTGAATTAATTTTACCAGTGGAATTTTACCAGACCATCTAAGATTAGGCGCATATTCAATATCACCGCTGTAATAGTTGCCATTGGGTGCGCCTATGCCAATACCACGAACCAATTTTTCGCTTCCAAACTGATTTAAAGAAGGTAAAATTGCCTGATACAATTCTTCGATATAATCTTCTATTTTTTCATGTTTATTGGTAGCAATAGCGCCCCGGTAACTAATTTCGCCCCGGTGATCTACAATTCCAAAGACGGTGTTCGTGCCACCTATATCAATACCGATGGCCATTTGTTGAGAGATAGGGATAGATAACATATTAAATACAGATTGTGTATTTTGAATTTAAAAAAATATTTGCATAAGTTGAAACCGCTGCAAAGTTAATGCCCTCCGCTGACTTTTACATCATAATCAATTCCCTGAGATGCCAATACTTTCTTAACTCTCCATGCATAAAATGCTAAATACAAGAAACATGCTACCGGGACAAAATAGGAAAACTGGATACCTAATAGGTGTGGAGAGGCTAAAAAGCCTTGAACAACTGCCATCACACCACCGCCCATAATCATCATAATAAGCATACTAGAGCCTTTATTGGTATATTTTCCCAATCCGGCAACTGCTAAAGTAAAAATACAAGGCCATAAAGTAGAACAAAATAATCCTACGCTGATAAAAGCAAATACACTCACCATGCCATCGGCAAAAATGCCTATTAGCAAGGCAGCTATCCCCATTCCACTAAAAATTAATAACTGGCGGGCCGGATTACCCTTACTTAAAATATCACATATGATCAGTCCTATAATAATGATTATATAAATATAGAAAGGTGTGATATCGTGCTGTGCAATTTTATTCACTAATAAGAAAACCCCAAAAGCGATATAAGGCATCAAGAACCTAAGGACGCCCTTTGCCCCTTTAGAAATATCAAAAGCACCAACCGAGCTGGTCCAGCGGCCAATCATCAAACTTGCCCAATACAAAGACACGAAAGGTGCGATTTTATCAGTTGCCGTGCCCAAATGTTCCTTCATGAATTCCGGAAGGTTAGATGCGGTGGTAACTTCTACTCCGACATATACAAATATAGCAATCATACCCAAAACCAATTGCGGGTATTTGAATACGCTGGAACGATGTATTACTTTACTTGCATCTGAAGCTTCATCTTCTGCTACCTCATCTAAATTTATTTTATTTGGAACTTTAGAAAATTTAAATATGATTGCTACCAAAACAAACGCTGCTCCCAGTATTAAATAAGGTGTTTTAATGCTTGAAATACTTGCATGAACATTCGTGGCAGTTACAGAACCAAAGATTGCAAAGCTGATAATCAAAGGACCGATTGTAGTTCCAAAATTATTAATCCCACCCGCCATACTTAGTCGTTGCGAACCGGTTTTCGGATCACCCATAATAATTGCCAATGGATTCGCGGCTATTTGCTGTAGGGCAAAACCTAGACCAACTATAAACAATCCGGAGATGAACAGTAAAAAGGAGGAGGTTTCCGCAGCTGGGTAGAACAATAATGTGCCCGCGGCTGAAATAATTAAGCCAACGGAAATGCCATTTTTGTATCCCAAATCCTGTAATAAATCTTTTTTTCTCGTTTCACTGATAATAAAGAAAATAATTGATCCAATAGTATAAGCAAAATAAAATGCGAAAGAAACCATCTGACTATAAGCCTGAGTTAAATGTAAATTTTCTTTAAAAACGGGGATCAAAATGTCATTACTTGCCGCAACGAAACCCCAAAAGAAAAATACAATAATTAAAGTGCCGAATTGCCCCCAATTTGTTTTGTGAGTGGGTTGATTTTGCATAGTTAAAAATTATTTAGATTGTTTAGTGAAATGACTGGCTAAAGTACTATAAGTTTTTTATTTTATATAAATTAATTCTATTGGAAAAGATAGCTATATAATTCTTCTACTTTGCCCAATGCCACCACTTCAATACCTGTTGACTTAATATTAAAACCTTTTTTGTTATATTTTGAAACAATAATTCTTTCAAAACCTAATTTTTCAGCTTCGGCTATACGCTGCTCAATGCGGTTTACTGCCCGTATCTCTCCATTTAACCCAACCTCACCCGCAAAGCATATTTGTTGGCTCAAGGGCACATCTTCATAAGAAGACAATAAAGCTGCAATGACCGCCAGATCAATCGAAGGATCTTCTACCTTCAAGCCTCCGGCAATATTTACAAATACATCCTTCATGCCAAATAAAAATCCGCCTCGCTTTTCTAATACGGCCAATAATAGTTGTAACCTTCGGAGGTCGAAACCGCTATTGGTACGTTGAGGAGTTCCATAAACACTTTGGGTAACCAGTGCTTGTACCTCAATTAACAGAGGGCGCATACCTTCCATACTTGCTGCAATCGCACTGCCACTCAGGTTATCTTCTTTTTGTGTTATTAGAATTTCTGAAGGATTACTGACCGCACGCATACCCTGATTATTCATTTCATAAATGCCCAACTCAGCAGTACTGCCAAAACGATTTTTCAGGGTTCGTAAAATTCGATAGGTATAATGTCGATCACCTTCAAACTGTAAAACCGTATCTACCATGTGTTCCAAAATTTTAGGACCGGCAATATTCCCGTCTTTGGTAATATGACCTATCAAAAAGACGGGAGTGTTGGTTTCTTTGGCAAAACGTTGAAATTCTGCTGCACATTCGCGTATCTGGGATACACTTCCCGGGGAAGCATCTATTACGTCAGAATGTAATGTTTGCACACTATCGACAATTACCAACTGCGGTTTTAGTTTTTTTATTTCTTTAAAAATCCCTTGTGTAGCTGTTTCTGTAAGCAGGTAGAAATTTTCATTACGAATATTTAACCGGTCTGCACGCATTTTTATCTGTTGGGCACTTTCCTCTCCACTTATATATAACGTTACTATTTCATCTATGTGTAAAGCCGTTTGTAAAAACAAAGTACTCTTGCCAATTCCCGGTTCGCCAGCAACTAATACAATACTTCCTGGTACAATACCGCCGCCCAATACCCGGTTTATTTCCTGATCTTTGGTATAAATTCTACTTTCTTCCGTTGTATTTATTTCGCTTAACGAAACAATTTTTGCATCTTTTGTATGGGCATCCTTATGATAATTTTTCCAAGTGGAAGCTGCATCGGTCCCACGATCAACCACCTCCTCTACAAAAGTATTCCACTCATTACAAGCGGGGCATTTGCCCAGCCATTTGGCAGATTCGTAACCACAATTACTACAAAAGAAAGCTGTTTTTGTTTTGGCCATTTATCGGTTATTTGTTGTCCACTATTTATTGTCTGAAAAGTTATGGATGATTAATCATTTGTAGCCTAAATATATTTAGTATAGAGCATATACAATACTTTTCTTTCTTCGGGTGAAAGTGAAGTGTCTTCAGAATCTATACCACAAAAATGTCGGCGAAAAGCTATAATGGCTTTCCCTACGTCGTGAACGTCGTAGCCAATAATACGTAAAGCCTGAAACTCGTTAAAATCTTTTGGAACCACCACATTTGTCGTGTCATCCCACCAAAGGCCAAAGCCTTTCCCCGCCAATAATTTCCAGGGAAAATTTACATTAGGATCGTTTTTTCTGTTTGGCGCATAATCGGCGTGGCCAATAAAATTCGCGGTAGGAATATTGAAACGTTCTTTCAAATTTTCCAATACTGCCAATAAGCTGTTTATTTGTTTATCGGTAAATGGCTCAAAGCCATCATTGTCTAGTTCGATTCCTACAGAGCAAGAATTCATATCAGTAATATTTCCCCATTTTCCTTGTCCAGCCTGCCAGGCGCGCAAATAGTCGTTTACCATGTGATGGACGGTTCCATCACGGCCAATTAGATAATTTGCACTCACCTGAGTTCTTTCTAACGTAAAAGTTCGCAAAGTTTCATTAACTGAATCCTGCGAGGTATGATGAATAATCACAAACTGCGGTTTACGAAGATTGAAATTAACAGAACCTACAAAATCTTTTGCATAATTTACATCTTTACCTGTCGTACTTGGTAGTGCCGAAATCGTATCTGCATATGCAGCAGCAAGTTTTGTGTAAACATAATTGGCGTAATTAGCATCGTAATATTTTGTACTATCCCTTATAACTTCTAAATCCACTTCTTCCTTTTTTTGTTCTTTTGAAGATTTTGGTTTCGGTAGTTTCCGATTATGTCTGGAATGGTGTGTTGTCGCCAAATTATTGTTGGCTGAGTCTGTATGCCTTAAAGCTTCTGCCCGTTCTGCCTTCAATTGCTCTATTCGGCTGGGAATAGCTTTTCGGGCACAGCCAGCCATGCTTATCAGTGCGATAAATATTAGAACAATCATTTGTCTTGTACTCAATTTTTTCATTCCATTTCTTTTATTAGGCTATATAATATCAGCGGTCGTGAAACTATCTTTTACAACTACCTTGCCTTTTTCATTTTTACACAAAGTACAACATTCAACTTGCGCGTCATGTTCAAAAAATAAAATGTAATCTTTTGCCAGTGCTTCTTCTAAAAAAATAGTCTTTTCTTGAATAGTTTGTAAAGGAAACATATCATAACTGGCGATATAGGGTGTGAGCAAATGAGCGGCAGTAGGGATAAGATCAGCGACGAAGACCACTGTGCGATTTTTATACCGGATTTGCGGAAGCATCATGTCTTTGGTATGGCCGGAGACAAAACGAATAGAAATATTGTCAGTAAAAGAAATGAGCTCATGATTTTTTGGTATATCAATAAACTGCAATTGTTTACTTTCTTGTAAGGGTAGAATATTCTCTTTTAAGAAAGAAGCACTTTCTCTTGCATTTGGCTCTTTAGCCCAATTCCAGTGACTCTTATTAGACCAATAAACCGCATTTTTAAAAGTAGGGGCTAACAATTTACCGCTTTTTTCGACAGCACCCCCTACATGATCAAAATGTAAATGGGTTAAAAAAACATCCGTAATATCTTCTTTTGAGTAGCCATGTTTTGCTAAAGATTTGTCTAAGGTATTGCTACCATGCAGTAAATAACGACTCAAGAATTTCTCGTCTTGTTTATTACCAATACCGGTATCAATTAATATAAGTCGTTCTTCGTCCTTTATCAGTAAACAACGCATAGCCAATTCACACATATTATTTTCATCGGCCGGAAGTAGTTTATTCCAGAGTGCTTTAGGTACTACGCCGAACATTGCTCCGCCGTCAAGCCGAAACAATTCTGTATCAATTGTGTAAAGTTTCATTTCACTTATTGTTAATTCATTTTGCACCAGAAAATGATACTGTATTCCATTTTAAGCCTCTGTAGCCCATTTGTCACGGTCATCGGGTGAAAATTGCCATGGTGCAAAATTATTTTCTACATTATTAAACATGGCATTCCACTCCTGTGGTGCCTTGCTTTCATCCATTACCAAATAACGACGCATTTGTAAAATAATATCAAGAGGTGATATGCTTACGGGGCATTCCTGTACGCAGGCGTTGCAGGTAGTACAAGCGTTTAGTTCTTCTTCCGTAATATAATTGTATAATAAAGTTTTTCCATCATCCTCAAAAGTTTTATGTTTAGAAATATTTCTTCCCACTTCTTCTAAACGGTCCCTTGTCTTCATCATAATGGTACGGGGGCTTAAAATCTTTCCTGTCATATTCGCAGGACATGCAGCAGAACAACGTCCACATTCAGTACAAGTATAAGCATCCAATAAATTTTTCCAACTTAAATCAAATACATCTTTTGCCCCAAAATTCTTAGGCTCCTCTGAAGAAGATTCAGTAGGCGCCAACTCCGGCTGCATAGTATATAATACTTCCTGCTGGATTTCCGGCATATTTTTCATCTCGCCTTTGGGTTTTAAAGACGCATAATAGGCATTAGGGAATGCTAAAATAATGTGCAAGTGTTTAGAATAAGGCAAGTAATTCATAAATGCCAAAATGCCGACGATATGTAGCCACCAAGCACTTCGCTCCACAACTATTAAAGTAGAATTATTCAATCCGTTGAACAAAGGGTGTAATAAGGAAGAAAGTAAAAAATGAGTGGTTGGCGTATTTACATATTCGCCTACACCACGCATATTTAAAATAGTATCACAGCTGTTCATCGTAAGAAACAAAGACATTAAGATGATTTCGGAAATCAGTATATAGTTCGCATCACTGTGTGGAAAGCCAATAAGATCACTACTGGCCAACCTTTTTACTTTTACCATATTCCTTCTGATGAGAAAAATGATACATGCGACTAATACCAGAAGTGCAAGTACTTCAAAAGCATTAATGAGGTAAATATACCACTCGCCAATACCTGCGAACAGGCGATGATAACCTAAAATGCCATCTAAAATGATTTCGAAAATTTCTATATTGATAATGATGAAACCTGCGTAGACAAAAAGATGTAGCATAGCCACCAGTGGGTTACGAAACATTTTTTTCTGACCAAGTGCAAGCAATAATACATTTTTAATGCGCTTGGCTTTATGGTCATTCAAATCCTCGTCGCGGCCTAAACGAATATTGTGTGCAATATTGCGACAGTTTTTTACAAAAAGCGTTATCGCCAAAACGAATATTAAAACAAAAATAATTTGAGACAAGATGTGCATACCTACGAGTTGATGCGCTAAGATAATTGATAATTGGGAAATGATAGAGTCAATTATTTTTTGAATTGACTATTAGATTCATTTTGAAGACAGCCGAAATCTCTGGGTGCAGTCTTTATTGGTTTTATCTATAAAATATTTCCGTCTTTCAACGCAAATATAGTAGATTTGGCGATAGAAAAAGTTTTACAGGTATGACGAAGCATAGTATCCTTTCTAAAGAGTCGGCGCAGGAAAAAATACACCGAATGGCGCTCGAAATTGCCGAAAATATTAGCGAAGACGAGGGTGGGCTAATATTGATTGGTATTGAAAAAAACGGGTTGGCTATCGCCGCAAAAATAAAATTCTTTTTAGAAAAATATTATCCCAAAGCAATAGATATCCTTTCGCTTTCTTTAAACAAAGATTTCCCAACAGAGATTTCATTGAATAAAAAAGTCGATTTCAATAACAAAAATATTATATTGATAGACGATGTGAGTAACAGTGGTAAAACCTTGCTTTATGCGCTAAAACCCTTGCTCGAATATCATCCCAGAAGAATACAGACTTTGGTAATGATAGAAAGAATGCACAAACTTTTCCCTATCAAACCCGATTATGTGGGACTTTCTTTAGCGACTACCTCACAAGATCATATTCGTGTAATTATTGAAGACGGTGACTTGGTGGGTGTTACGTTTGAATAAACATATATTAAAATACATACATAAATAAATCAATCAATCATGGACGTGCAAATTCAACAGCGAGTAAATAGTTGGCTAAGTGGCAGTTACGACCAGCAAACGAAAGATGCTATAAAAATTCTTGAAAAAGAAAATCCCAATGATCTTATAGAAGCGTTTTATAAAAATCTGGAATTTGGTACGGGTGGACTCCGAGGCATTATGGGTGTGGGTACTAACCGAATGAATAAATACACTGTGGGTACCGCCACCCAGGGTTTCGCCAATTATTTAAACAAAATATATCCCAACCAACAGATAAAAGTAGCTATCGCGCACGACTGTCGCAATAATAGCCGCTTTTTTGCAGAAACCACCGCCCATGTTTTTGCGGCTAATGGCATCAAAGTTTTTTTATTTGATAGCCTGCGGCCGACACCTGAGCTGTCTTTTGCCATCAGACATTTAGGTTGCCAAGGAGGCGTAGTATGCACTGCTTCTCATAATCCTAAAGAATATAATGGCTATAAGGCTTACGGAAATGATGGTGGTCAACTAGTTCCCCCACATGATGTAAATGTAATGAATGAAGTAGCAGCGATTGAAAATATTGATGAAGTAATGTTCTCGGGCGGCGAACAACTTATTACTATCATTGGAAAGGAGATAGATGATGCATATATTGCCATGGTTAAAGGCTTGAGCGTATATCCTGATGCCATTGAGCAGCAAAAAGATCTAAAAATTGTCTATACGCCTATACACGGTAGCGGTATTAAACTTGTGCCAAGAGTGCTGGAAACATTCGGGTTTACCAATGTGCATATCGTGAAAGAACAGGAAATACCCGACGGTAATTTTCCTACAGTCATTTATCCAAATCCAGAAGAAGCAGAAACAATGAGTCTGGGGCTGAAATTGGCAAAAGAACTGGATGCCGATATTCTATTAGGCACTGATCCTGATGCAGACCGTGTAGGGGTGGGTATAAAAAATCATAAGGGCGATTGGGTGCTCATGAATGGTAATCAAACGGCAGTACTGGCGTTTGCATATATGATTGAAGCGCGTAAGGCCAAGAATATCGCGCAACCCAATGATATGATCGTTAAAACAATTGTTACTACCTATATGATCGATGACATTGCCAAAAGCAATGACGTTGCTTGTTATAACGTCCTTACAGGCTTCAAATGGATCGCAGAACTAATTAAAGAAAAAGAAAATAAAGAGCATTACGTTATTGGCGGAGAAGAAAGTTTTGGATTAATGATAGGCGATAAAGTTCGCGATAAAGATTCTGTTTCTGCAGTGGCACTGCTTTGTGAAATGGCCGCTTACGAAAAAGGTAAAGGCAAAACGCTGTATGATAAATTGATTGAACTCTATATTGAGTATGGATTTTATTACGAGAAATTAATCAGTATTACTAAGAAAGGGATGCATGGCCAGGAAGAAATTGCCGAGATGATGAAAGGCTATCGGGATAATCCACCAAAAGAATTGAATGGCTCAAAAGTAGCACAATTGCTAGATTACAAACTACAAATTGGAAAAAAATTAGATAATGGCCAAACATGGAAAATAGATTTGCCACAAAGTAATGTGTTGCAATTTATCTTAGAAGATGGCTCTCAAATATCGGCTCGGCCTTCCGGTACAGAGCCAAAAATAAAATTTTATTTTAGTGTAAAAACTGAATTGAAAAGTAAAGAAGAGTTTGACGAGAAACTCGCTTCTTTGGAAGATAAAATAAACGCATTGATGAAAGATTTGAAATTGTAGTTTTTTTCTGGAGAATAATCCTCGAAAATGATCTGCTAGTGGGCTAAGTAGTCGATGTACTTGAATATCTAGAATTATGGAGCAATGGTCGTACGTCAAAACTTAATCCAATTAGCAGAAGCGGAAATGGAAGCATCCCAGCTCGAACTTGGACATTTTTTGCAATACTTGAATTTAGTATTTACCCTTTTTCT
>NZ_JBNQGD010000280.1:0-23266 GCF_050436765.1 Arachidicoccus sp.
GTCACCTCACATTGTACTTTAGACAAAAGCCCATTAAAGGCACCGGCACCACAACCATCCCAGGTGTTTATGCCCAGCAATGTTTTTGCGTTAGGATCCCAATCTTTAGTAACATCTTGTCCATCTACAGGCTGTTTAGAAGATATCCAAGCTTCGAACCAAACATTGGTTGCACCAGATCCTTCCACATTCATATCTATCTTGTAAGGAACATTTGCTTTTACTTGAATAGCTTGATATACGCCCGCCTGATCGTATCCACCTGTTCCGCCTTTAAACCATATAGAGCCTTCACTTTGATTAATTGTTTCCGTAACAGTTGTAGGAATTGATAATTGTACAGGAATCCATTTGGAAATATCCAATAGGTTGACACGTGGTGCAACAATATTTAAAATGTCATCAACATTGAAATAAATAATCACCATGCTTCTTTCAGGATTGATGGCATACTTAGATGAACTGGTAATGCTAAGCCCCAATGCAGCCACTTTGCCGCTGTATTGTTCAATTTTAGCAACATCGATTTTAGGCATAGCCATGCCCATCAGCATTCCATTAGATACCATAAGATTAATATTTTGATCAAGAGAGTAATCTCCAGGCGATAAAGCGACTGTATTAGCGGGCAAGCTATTATTATTTATTAATCCGGCGATAGGACTATTATCAACAGATAATGTCGCAGTAAAGCTAGACATGTCCGCCACTCCTGCACGGGCAATTGGCAATGAAAAATTAACCGTATTGGCAGCACTGTCAAAAACATAACTTTTGATTACCGGAACTAAATTGCCACTGTTTAATCCGGAATTGATGAAATATATTTTTCCTACAAGAGAATCTACAGGGAAATAAATCACGACTTTATTCATGTCGGCATTTAAAGAAAATTTAGAGGTGCCGGTTATTGTAAGACCCAATGCAAGGACTTTGCCGCCATACTTTTCCAAACTACTGTTTTTTATCAATGGCATTATGGTGCCCTCCATTGTGCCTCCTGAGTTTAAGGAAATAGTATCTATTGGTGCAAGTATATAATCATCAGCAGACACCGCAACTGTATTCGTTGGCAATTTACCCGATTGTATCAATCCCGCAATAGCGCTATTGTCAACAGCTACATTTACAGCAAAGTTTGCATAATCGGAAAAACCTCCACGATATATTTTTACTGGAAACCCGACGGCCTCTACAGAACTATCGATAACATAATTATGTTCGACGGCAATAACACCGCCACTTATACTGCTATCTGCTCCAGGGAAATACACTTTGCCTGTTTCGTCGACCTTTACACCTTGTATAAAATCTTGTTTGCAGCCTACAAAGATTACTGACACAAGGCATATAGCCAATGTTGTTATAACTAATATCCGCTTCTTCATAGCAATGTTCTTTTATTTAATATTGAATAATTATTTTGCTAACCCTTTTTGGACAATCATTACCAACCAGGATTTTGGTCCCATCCGGTTTTTGAAATTTCGCTTTGCGGAATTGGATACCAACTCATTTTATCTTCAAAAGTTCGATCTTCCAATTTTTTAACTGCATAAGAATAAGTCGCCCCGGTTTGTGTAATTTCTATACGATTAACTGGTTTACTAAATATGTCCACGCCCTCATTCCATCTGTGCACATCCCATAAACGCTGATTTTCAAAACCAAATTCAACTTCGCGTTCGTGTTCAATACTTTGTTGATTTAATTGGGCAACCGTTAACAGCGGCATCTTTACACGTGCCCTCACCATATTAATTGCATCTAATGCCGTTAAACCGTACCCCTCAGGATCTGAAGCCGCACCATAGGCATTATACATTGCTTCGGCATAATCCAATAATATTTCTGCATATCTGAAATAAATCCAAGTATGAACGGTACTTGTGCCCGCTACTAGATCTACTGATTGATTGACCCATTTAGAAAGATAATAACCAGTTTTGGTAGCATTTAGTTTAGGTAATCCACTATTACCGCCAGTATAAGTTTCAATAGTAGTGGAAGAAAATACAGAATTATTATACACCACTGTTGCAGCTAGTCTCGGGTCTCTATTCGCGTAAGGATTTGCCGCATCTGAAGCATTAGACCAATCAAAAGGCCTTGATCCTATAATATTTCCTCCCGCATCTTTTTCTAATACCTCAAACTGGTCTACAAAATTTTGTGTGGGTGTAACACTGTTGCCATTGGCGTTTTGAAATACAATAGGAAAATTATTTTGTTCCACCGAATTGGTATTTCCGTAACGACGATAAAAGATTACTTCTTTGGAGGTCGAATTATTAGCGCCAAATAAATTGGCATAGTTAACATCAAGCGTATAAGTATTCATTGCAATTACCTCGTGGGCTGCCTTAGCAGCATCTGCCCATGTATTGGTGGCACCAGCAGCCTTAAACAAAGGACTAGCAGCATAGAGTAATGTTCTTGCTTTTAATGCCCTGATAGCGCCTTGCGTTACCCGACCCAAATCGTACCAAGAATAGGGTGCTAAATTCGCTGGAATAATAGTTGCTGCCGTGTCACAAAGTGCGGTAATATATTTTATACATTCATCTACAGAATTTCTAGGTATGTTTTTCCAGGTGCTTTGATCATTGTAATCTAATGATTCAGTCATAATAGGAACACCACCATAACGCTTGACAAGATCAAAATAAAAGAAAGCTTTTAAAAACAGAACTTCACCCCGCATAAATTTCACGTTATTTTGCGCATTAAACCAAGCGGTAGAATCCGCTGTGATAATCTTATCTCTAATATAAGTAATATCTACTTTGTCTTTATTTCTCAAATACAAATTTGCCTGCCTAATGCCATCAAAATCGCGCGTCCAAGAAGCATCCGGGTTATTGTACTGGTTCCAGATACCTGTATTAAATGCCTGCGAAATATCTGACACATTCGTCGCTTCTGCATTATCAGTAATAGCTTCATAGTCCAGGTGGGCAAAGCCATCCGGCAAATAACTGTATATATTCCATACTGCCTGTTGCGCATAGTTATAATTAGCATAAAGCTGATCTGGCGTTATATAAGCTTTCACGTCATTCACGTCGAGATAATCTTTTTTACAAGATACCAGACCAATGGTCATGACTGATATTATAAGAATGATTTTTTTCATAATTTCTAATTACTGTTTGATTACTAAAATTTCATATTAAATCCGAAATTCACCACTTTGGTCAACGGATAACCCATTGAAAGATTTTCAGGCTCCAATCCATCAATTTTATTAGATGTAAAAAGGTCGGTGCCATTCACGAAAAGTCTTATAGAATTAAATTTTTTCAGAACACCTCTTTGTGGGAATGTGTAACCTAGTTCTATACTTCGCAGTTTGAAGAAATTACCATTACGTAACCAAAAATCAGAGGGTTGATTATTATTAGCATTACTAAGCGTAGAAAGACGTGGTGTGGTGGCTGTTTGCGCCGTTTCTGGCGTCCAGCTGTTTGCTGAGAATGCAGTAATATTATTATTATTTACAAAAGGATGTGTGTAGTTATAAGCCGATGAGAGCAAATCAACAGTACGGTTCATTACACCCTGTACAAAAGCATTTAAATCAAAACCTTTATAATTAAATCCTACATTAAGGCCAAGTGTAATTTCAGGTACATTATTATAGCCAAAAGGTTGCATATCATATTGATTAATGATGCCATTACCATCTAAATCCTTAAATTTCAAGTCACCAGGTTTTACATTGGCATAGGAAGAACTGACTACACCACTCTTTAAACTTCCGTCGGGGTTAAAATCTGCGTCCTGGTAAAAACCATTAAACACCAATCCTTTTTCCTGCCCGATGGAATAACCTGTTTTATATAACCTGCTAAAAGGCTGCGCATCTTCAGATTCCTGAATAATTTTGTTTCGAGCAAAAGAAGCAGAACCGGTAACATGATATTGAAAACCTTTACCCTTACTGTTGTAGCTCATTACAGCTTCTATTCCTTTATTATGAACGATGCCACTATTAATATAAGGGAGAGAGAAACCGGTAAAATCAGGAACATTCGCAGATGGTATTTCATAAATGCCGGTACGTTTTTCATTAAAGACATCTATGGTAGCCGATAGTTGTTCCCATAATTGTAAATCCACTCCTACATTAAAGGTTGTTTTTAATTCCCACGAAGCGTCAGCATTCGCCATTTGTCCAATAGCCATCCCGCCTTTTGAAGAATTGCTGCTACCAACAATCCAACCGTTCGCACCATTCGCCATTTCTTCATATAAGAAGCGGTAATTTTCATTAATATTACCAGTAGAACCATAAGAAGCTCTTACTTTAAGGTAATTAATAATATTACTGTTTTTTAAGAATCCTTCCTTAGAAGCTATCCAACCTACGCCAACTGCAGGGAACAATCCATAACGATGTCCCGATGCAAAGTCTGCCGAACCCATATAAGCACCGGAAAAATCAACCACATATTTTTGAGCATAATCATAGGTAACATTTGACGATAGACCTTGTGTACGAACGGCATAATCCTGACCATTATGTAAGTAACTTTGTCGTCTGGCCAACAACATTCCTGTGATTGTACTCTTGCCAAAACTCCGATTATAATTAAATCCTAATTGAAGTGTATTTCTATTCCAGTGTTGTGTTCCCACGTCGTTAGAAGTGCCGGGGGAATTCGTTCCAATCGTCTTGTAAACTATATTTCCACCGGTATCCAATATAGGCATGTCGTTCGCATCTTTAGTTATTTCGTAACTTTTCACTTGAAAAAGTGTTTGATAGTATCCTCCATATTGATTGTTAAAGGAAACGCCACCTATAAAATTTAATCCCTTCGTAATAGCATCTAATTTTTGTGTCAAGTTAAAATCTGTCTGTAGTGTTCTGGTATGCGCGCTGTAAATACCATTTTGTTGAAGTAGCTCTTCTGGGTTAAAATTATATACGGAACTGTTTCCCCAAGTTCCATTTGGATTTTTCACAGGAAATGCCGCGCTAGGAAGTGTCATCAAATGATCAAATAATTGCGAAGCCGTAAAACCTGAGGGTGTATTTCTGTCTTCTGTAACGCCGGAGATATTAGCGATAACCAATAGATTTTTATTCAGGTTTATTTCTACATTAGCACGCAGATTAATTTTATTATATTTTGCATTAGTACCGAAATCTTTATCAATAGCTGTTGCATTTTTATACAATCCTGTATAATTCTCATAATCCATTAATACAAAATACCGGGCAGTTTTATTTCCTCCTCGAAAGGACAGATTATAATCCTGTATCGCAGAACTATTATTCAGCATTTCTTTATACCAGTCTACATTCGGATGAGTGGGGTCATCGGAGGCTTTATATAATTCAGGGTTCGGGTATTTAGGCGAAAAGCCATCATTTACCAAAGCTTGATTATATAAGGTTGTATAATTATAAGCATCCATCACCTCTGGATGATTGATAAGGCTTTGGACGCCATAACGGGCATTTAATACCAGCTCGTTTTTGGGTAAGATTTTACCGACTTTTGTGCGGACACTTAACACTCCCGCTCCACCTTTCAATCCGTACATAGCCGTTGACGCAGCATCTTTCAGTAGGGTTACAGATTCAATTTCATTGGGAGATAGCGCGCTGAGTGCGCTTAAATCTACTTGAAAGCCATCGAGTAAAATGACTAATTGATTACCTTGGATATTCCAGCTACTTTCTCCTCTCACATAAAGAGTAGGGTTATCATAACCGGGCTCTCCGGATCCTGTAACGACAGTCAGTCCTGGTATACGCCCCTGCAAGGTATTAAGTAGATTGCCTTTAAACATTTGCGTAAGTTCTTTACCTTGGAGTGTAAAAGTGGCCCCCGTCGTTCTCCATGCTTTCTCTTTTCTCAAACCCAAATCTATAAGATTATTGATGCTGGTATCCGTTTTTGAAGAGTCTATTTTATAACTTTTGAATAATTGCGCATTAGCAATACTTAAGCTAAATAGCGCAATTGCCAGCCCCCATATTTTTTTATATTTTCTTATCATTTTTTTCAAATTATGTATGAATGCAACTAGATTACCAGCCCGGGTTTTGACCATTCCAGGAATCACCATCACCTAAATAATTTTCACTTACATCTGCCGATGGGAAAGGCATATAATAGTACTTCTTAGGAAATACCCTGGTCATAAAAGAGACTATTTTCCAATTCCTTTTCAAAGTCCCTGAACTGGCATTAGCCTTAGTTTGGATGCCATGCAATGTTTCATTTAATACAGAATATGCTTTTAACCATCTTTCCAAATCGTTTAACCTAAATCCTTCATAAGCCAATTCGATAGTACGCTCATTTTGTACCGCATCTCTAAAATCGTCTTGCGATGCAATATTCTTATCGGGCATACCAGCTCTTTCTCTAATAAGATTCAGATAATGTGTGGGGTCACCCGATGGCCCTTGATATTCATTAAGCGCCTCCGCATAACTTAGATAGAATTCTGCAAGCCTGAATACCGGCCAAGCAAAATGCGCATCATTAAAGTTGTCTATCCTTGCAACAAACTTATAGGTTTCTAGGGCATAACCGTCATCGCCGGCGTCACTCGACCCAAACAGAGTCGTAGGATAATGCCCTCCATCTCCTAAGTAATAAGTCAAAACACCTCTGGTAGAATTATACCACATGCCATCATATAAAACTGTTTGATAAAAGCGTGGGTCTAGATTTAAGGTTTGAATCCATGTAGGAAGATCGTCACCTGTACTGTTAAGTGGCAATGTCCACTTGGTGCCGTCGCGCTTTTCATACTGTTGCATAAACTCGATGGGCACATTGTTTTTAATAGCCCATTTCCCTTCTCTCACCTTTGAAGAAAGCCAGTTACCCCAAAAAAAACCCCCTTTAGCATCTTGATTTAGTGTATTCACTAATATCAGTTCTGAATTGGCATATACGTTTGAAACTGCTTCATAATCCCCCAGTCCGGCATAAGAATCATCGTGGGGCGTTGTTTCTGGTTTATGTGTATTATATAAAGCAACACCAGAACTAGGCGCAGCGTCTATCACATCTTTTGCCGCATTAGCAGCAGTTAACCAGCGTCCTTTATCATAGGTAGGATAAGCCAAAACAGAATCACGGCCATCTCCGAATCTTATTCCGTCGATATTAGCCTGCATTGTTGAAGGCGTATTGTATAATGGGCTCGCAGCGTATAACAGCACTCTTGCCTTCAATGCTTTAGCGGCCAAGCTGGTTATCTTTCCATAATCCGCCACACCCCAAGTCGATGGCAATAACGCCGACGCCTGATCACACCAACTGACAATGCTGTCAACGGTTGTAGCCACGGAACTACGACGAATACCTAACTTCTGCGTGCCGTCCAAAGGCTCTGTAACCAGTGGAATCCCTCCATATAATCTGAATAATTCAAAATGCTGCATAGCTCTGCAAAACAAGGCCTGACCAATCGCTTGCGATTTATAAGTAGCATCAGCATCCGTAACCTCTGCTATATGTTTAATAACCAAATTCGCTTGCCTAATCCCCAAGTAATGGCTACCAAAACCACCTCTATCAATGGTGCCATCGACCGTTTCATTACCTGTGCAATAAGTAGCCAGATTCCAGGTTGCACCTACCCAATCATAAGTTGGATGTATGTAATAAATCTCATCTGTAGGGGCGTCTGGTCTAGGAATATCGTTGGAACTATTTTGAACAAGCCCTGAAGGAACACAGAGATTATACATCTGTGCAATAGCGCCATCTGCATTTAGTTTGGTGCGAAAAACAGTATCTACCGTAAAAGTGCCTCCACGCGGTTTTTCTAAAAAATTTTTATTGCAGCTCATTAACAGCAGCCCTGTAGAAAGAATGGAAAAGAGCCAGGTTATGATATATTTTTTTCTCATTATAATAAAATTTATTATTGTCTTAGAAGTTTACGTTTAATCCTACATTATATGTCTTGTATAATGGATAACCTATGTTACCAAGGTTTTCTGGGTCGCCCCAAATTTTATTAGGGGACCATGTATATAGATTATCGCCTGTCATGTAAATGCGCGTGGATTGGATACCCAATTTTTTCATGAACAACCCTTTAAAAGTGTAACCTATGGAAAGGTTTTGTAGACGTACATAAGAGGTATTGATAAGAAAATAGGAACTTCCTGCATCGTAAGCTCCAATACCAGAAGCGTTTTGGTCATAATCGGCAAGGGGGAAATATATCTTATCTCCGGCATTATATCTATCTAAAGAAAAACGATTAAGATCTACAGAGAAGATAGCTTGTTGTTTATTAATATGTGCCTCACTCATTCCTCCTCTTGCCACACCAGCAATACCGGCAAACAGGGCAGAAACATCAAAGCCTTTATAATTGAAACCAACAGTAACACCAAAATTATATTCCGGGTTCGCTGTTTTACCGGTCCTGACTTTATCTTTATCATCAATAACCCCGTCACCATTAGTATCTTCAAAACGTATGTTGCCTGGTTGCAATACATGTCCGCCATAACCCAAATCTTTTTGATAAACCGGTTGTCCATTACCATTGGTGTATGGCTTGCCATTTTTCAATGCTAATACAGGTTCAGATAGTATCGGATTACCATTATTATCAAGATTATAAAGTTGCGACCATGAAGTGTATAAACCTTCCGACTTTAACAATAATTGCTGGCCTACAGGACGACCTGTTGCAGCCTGATACTCAAAACCGGGCAGGATAGCTTCGTCTTTAAATAATATTTTGTTTTTAGCGATCGCGCCATTGCCTCTTATATAAAAATTAAAATCTCCTATGTGATCATTATAGGTAAATTCAATATTGCTTCCCCAGCTCTCTACACTTCCTAAATTATAAGGGGGGAGATTCGCTGCAACAATACTGGGAACCGTTTCCCGGTAAGAAAGTATATCAGAACGATGGTTTCTAAAATATTCATAAGTAACGGAGAGTTTATCCCCGAAAAAATGCATTTCAAGAGCTAAATTCATCTCCTTGGAAACTTCCCAAGTGACATCTGGGTTACCTATCACATTTTCATCTACTCCATTTACATAATGTCTATTATTTAAATCTCCAAAATTGTATCCGCCATCCGTCTTCCAGGTATCTGGTAGATATAAATAACGTGCAGGTGTTGTGCTTCCTGCAGGTGTAATATTATCGTTACCAACTTCTCCATATGAAGCCTTTAATTTTACAAAGTTGACAAAATTGTTTTTATGAAAAAAGGACTCATTACTTATTAACCAAGCTCCAGAATAAGAAGGGAAATAACCAAATCTTTTCCCTTCCGGAAAATTTTCGGAACCATTATAGCCCATATCATATTCAACTATATATTTCCCAGCATAATTATAATTGGCCCTCGCAGTAAGACCTTCATAAGCATGCGGCAGATCATACTCCAACGTAGGGTCAAATTTCTTTTCCTTACTGGCTAATATCAAGCCGCTGACCGTATGCTTGCCAAAACTACGATCGTAATTTAGAGAAAGCTCTCCGTATAACTTACGCCATTTTGCCAAATTAAAATCAGCATTTATAGAAGGCGGTTGCGCGTCATTAAATTGAGAATATATCGGATCTGATTTATCGCCATTAGGATTAGGCCTTATTTGCCAAAGAATGGGAACATATTTGCCATAAGAACGACTCGAAAAATAACTATCATAGGAAGCCAGCCCCTTTATAGATAAACCAGGTGTTATACGATCAAGTTTATAGACAGCATTCACGGAAGAGTTTAAAATACTATTGTTGGTGATATTCCAACTATCTTCAGACTCCATCGCGTACATAGGATTCCATCTATCATCACCGCCTTCGGAAATATTTTCAACGTATCTACTACCAATCATTCCCGGAGAACTCATGGGAGATGACCATAATATCTTTTTCTCCCAGATATACTCATCATTATCCATGCCACTAATCGTAACAAATTCAGTTCCTATATTTACAGCAATTTTCAGGTCTTTGGTTACGTCAAAATCAAAATTACCTCTAAGGTTATATCGGTTTTTCGTAAACTGCATTTGATCAGGATAAGCCATATAATCCGTTTTGAACAACCCTCCTTGATTAAGATAACCTAGAGAGACAAAGTATTTCATAAATTTTGAACCGCCACTAATATTGGCATTACCTTGCACCATTGGCGCATATTTCTTGAACAGCTTTTGCTTCCAATCTACATCTGGATGGAAGTAGGGATCATACCAAGGGTTGCCTTGCCCATTTGCCAGTTTTGGTGTGTGGGCATTCTGAAAATACTTTAAATCATCATCACTAAAAGTTAATGATCCATCGCTGGCCCAATTAGCGTTTCTTTTTAGCAGGAACTGATCCCAAGTAGTAATATCCGCATCATTGGCATGATTAACCCAGTAGTTTTCTTTAGCTTTTTCATTAATGATGTTGGCATAATCATAAGAGTTAGCAAAGCTGGGTACATTTGTAAAAGAAGAGACGGCCGTTTGACCTGTAAGGCTAATTCTTGGTGCTCCAATTTGTCCTCTTTTTGTGGTAATTAATATTACACCATTAGCACCGCGTACACCATATACTGCTGTAGCAGAGGCATCTCTCAGCACGCTAATTGTAGCTACTTCATTGGGATCTATATCATCATAAGTATCTCTTGCGATACCATCTACTAATATTAGTGGTGCTGTGTTACTAGTATACGTACCAACACCTCTTACTGTGAGGGTAGAGCCATCTGAACCCGGTTTGCCTGAGCTTTGTATGGCCACCAATCCGGCTAATTGACCTTTTAATGCCGTACTTAAGTTGGGTACCGGAGCTTTTACCAATTCAGCACCCGTCACGGTACTTATAGATGCCGTAAGAAATTCTCTCTTCTGTTTTCCGTAACCAATTACGACTATATCATCCATAGTTGAAGGTTGGCTTTTCAGAACGATAGAAATATTTATCTGACCATTAACCTTCACTTCCTGAACCTGCATGCCAATATAGCTAAAAACCAATGTGGCGTTTTCGGGTACATCTTCCAAAACGTATTGGCCACGACTATTGGTCAAAGCACCATATTTAGTACCTTTTACAACAATAGAAGCCCCCGCCAAAGGCTTACCCGTTGAATCAGTCACGCTACCATGGACTTCGCTATTTGAGCTCGACTTCTGAGAAGTCGCTTTAACAGGTGCAACTTCTTTTCGTTGTAAAATAATAGCTTTATCAGTTTTGGTGTAACTAAAAGGCTGCCCTTTAAAGCAGATATTTAGCACCTCACTTAAGGGCGCACTTTTTACATTAATGGTTACGGGCTTTGCTCCTTCAAGTATTTTATCTGTGTAAACAAATTGTAAACCACTTTGTTTCCAAACCTCCTTGAAGACATTTTGAACTGGTACGTTATGTTCCGAAAGGGTTATACTTTGTGCATTGGTTTGGCCACAATAAAGAATGGCAATAATGAATAAAAACGCAGCAATGCTCTTGGTAATTTGTAACTTTTTGATAAAATCCCTTGCGGATAAGACATAGTTTGCCTTAGAATGCATAATTTTGCTTTGTTTGGGTGAGTAATTAATTTTATAAGTTGTATCACTTTTATTAAAGTGTAGATCCCAATTTACTTGGCTGTTTCGACTCCTACCTCGAAGCAGCTTTTTTTATCAATTAAGGATTTCATGAATGTTATCTCTACATAATTTTTTATTTGGTTTCGTAATTTAATTGCTGACTAATATGGATTTGCCTTGAATGAGAAAATGTACTCTTAATGTTGTTTCCAACATTTTCAATACCTGCTGAATACTATTGTTTCTATTGATAATACCGGAGAATAAATCTGTTGGCATACTTTCCACTTTATAATTTATATCTACATCGTACCACCTGCTAAGTTGCCTCATCACGGAAGCTATATCAGCATTATTAAAATCAAAAACACCTTTTTTCCAACCAATTACATCATCTACATCAACATCTTTTAGCAGCTTTAAGCCACCATTTGCCGTGAGTTGTGCCTGCTCCCCAGGTACAAGTTTTTCTAAGGAATTGGCGCAAGTTACTCTTACAGCACCCTCTAATAAAGTAGTTTTAATTATATTTTCATCTTTGTAAGCATTAATATTAAAATGAGTACCTAATACTTGCACCTTCATTCCCCTTGGAGTGCTTACGATAAATGGTTTATTTGGATTTTTAGTCACTTCAAAGTATGCTTCCCCAGTGATGCTTACTTCACGTGTATTTGCAGCGAACATTGTAGGATATGTGATGCTAGAAGCGGCATTTAACCATACTTTTGTGCCATCTGGAAGTTCTATTGCATATTGTCCGCCCCTAGGCGTGGTCATCGTATTATAATGAATTCCTTGTAACTGGTTACTAGCCCCCTCTTCTTTATAAGCAATTTGCCCACTAGCCAATTTGACGACTTTAGTATTTCCTTGTTTAGCAAGTAAACCATTGGTCGCACTGTCTAAAATTATTGTTTTCCCATTATCAAGGGTAAGCACGGCCTTATTACCTCCAGGTAATATATTTGCGCTTGTAGTTGTTTTTACTACTTGTTGAACATTTCTATAATCAATCCTGGATTTATATATCCATAAAAAGCTTGTTATGATTGCACATGCTGCAATCCCTACCGCAATCTTTAGCCAATAAGTTTTATTTTTTCTTCCTTGTAATGATTTAGATTCATCTATAAGTTTATCTGCATTTAATATCCGATCAGCCAAAACGTTAGCATAATTCCTCATCGATTCATTTTGCTCTAATAAAGGAATATTAGTAGAGACTCCTAACTGTTCACTAAACCAGAAAGCATTATCTACACCCTCATCACTATCAATCCATTTCAATAGTTCATCAAGTTCCTGCGTTGTGATGGTACCATCCTTACCATTTTGGATTAAATCCTTTATGCGTTGCAGTCGTTCCAAGTTTATTTTTTTAATTTAAGGGCAAAACAATCATTTGTTTTTAATAGCTTTCAATAAGTAGACACTTGCCGAAGAATAAAGTACTAATAGAAAATATATTTTATTCACCATTCTCACTACAAAAGAAAATAATCGGGAAGTCGCGGTATTTAACTAAAAAAATATAGCAAAAGGACGTAGAGAACGGATATGATCACCCCTTCTTGATTCAAAGATTTTCGGATGCTCTTAATTGCATTGCCCAATGTATTTTTAACCGTTTGTGGAGAAAGATTCATTTTCTGAGAAATCTCTGCTATTCTTAGTCCTTGTTCTCTATTTAGTCGATATATTTTTTGGGTCTGGGGCGGCAATTTTTGAATAATCCTTTGTAGCATTTTAAAAGTGTCTGTAAATGAAATTGACTCTTCCACAACATTTGAAAAACCGATACCATTCTCATTGGCGACCCCGTTAGCTTTTGAATATACGTTCTGGTGTCTTAGCCAGTTAAAAGATGTATGATAAACTATTTGCAAGGCCCAAGCCCTAGGTTTATCTACCTCATTTAGCATATCACGCTTCAACCAAATACGCATAAATACTTCTTGCAATAGATCTTCCACGACCGATTGATTATGGACAATTTTTTTTATTATCACAGAAAATAAAGATGTGTATTGGTGAAATAAATGCCTAAAGGCATCTTCATCACCCTCAGCAATTAAGCAGAACAATCTTTTCTCCTTAACGTCCGATGGTTCCTTAAATAAGACTTCACAGTTAATCTCAACATCATGGTGATATACAATATCTCCGCTTTGAGTTGCAGTAATAGCCTGATCTATATTTACTGTTTTTTGGTCGGACATGAATATCTTTTGATTTCTGAAAGCAAGATCCGATAAGCTTTTGTTTTATTAAAACAGGACGTCTCAATAATTTAATTAATTAATTGGAATTTAGTGTGATAACGATTCCAAAAGTAGTATTAATATTTAATTATCAAAATAAAATATTAAAATTACGCAGAAAACAGCAAGGTCGTTGAGTTCGCCAGAAAATGTAATCGATTGAAAGTGTGGTCAATGTAAAAATTGCATTTACATTAAAAAAAGAAAAATGACATATTATCTTATATCTTCTGTTACTATTCACTGATAGATTCTTTCCTAAGCCTAATCATTATCTTTCTGCAATGCATCCAATCTACACTAACACGATGATTTGGTTCTGAGACAGTCTATTCACGAATCTAACTCGCTTCTCCTACCGCATCTAAATCCACCTTCAGGTTATCGATAATGAATTCCTGCCGCTGAGGGGTATTCTTACCCATAAAATAATCCAGCAAGCTAAAAATATGCTCTCCCTGGTCCAATAATACCGGTTGTACACGCATATCCTCGCCAATAAAACGTCCAAATTCTTCGGGCGATATTTCGCCTAGACCTTTAAAACGAGTTATTTCCGGTTTGTTACCCAGTTTTTTAATGGCTATTTGTTTTTCTGTTTCATCGTAACAATAAATCGTCTCTTGTTTGTTGCGCACCCTAAACAAAGGCGTTTCTAAAATGTAAACGTGCTTTTGTTTTACCAAATCGGGAAAGAACTGCAGAAAGAATGTCATCAACAATAAACGTATATGCATACCGTCTACATCAGCATCGGTAGCAATTACAATGTTCTTGTATCGTAATCCATCCAATCCTTCTTCAATATTCAAAGCATGCTGCAAAAGATTAAACTCTTCATTTTCATACACCACTTTCTTTGTCAGACCAAAACAATTTAACGGCTTTCCGCGTAAGCTAAATACTGCTTGCATGTCTGTACTTCTGCTTTTGGTAATACTTCCACTAGCACTATCACCTTCAGTAATGAATATGGTAGATTTTTGTTGTTGTTCTAACACCTCTTCCTTATTCTTTCCGGAGGGTTCTTCATTATAATGATATTTGCAATCACGCAATTTTTTGTTGTGGAGATTAGCCTTTTTAGCACGTTCATTAGCCAACTTTTTTATACCTGAGAGTTCTTTCCTTTATCTTTCACTTTGCTCTATTCGCTTCTTTAAAGCGTCTGCAATGGTCGGGTTCCTATGTAGATAATTGTCTAATTCTTTAGACAGGAAATCTAATACGAAGCTCTTCATGCTTTGGCCACCTTCTACTACATATTGGGACCCCAATTTTGTTTTTGTCTGACTCTCAAAGACTGGCTCTTGCACACGTACAGCGAGGGCGGCTATAATACTTTGCCGAATATCAGATGTATCATAATCTTTCTTATAAAAATCGCGTACGGTTTTTACAAAGGCTTCGCGGAAAGCTTGTTGGTGAGTGCCTCCTTGCGTCGTATATTGCCCATTAACGAAGGAATATAAATCTTCTCCATAATCGTTACCATGCGAAAAAGCCAATTCAATATCTTCTCCTTTGAGTGAAATAATGGGGTAACGCAACTCGTCATCATTTGTTTTTCGTCGCAATAAGTCTAACAACCCATTTTTGCTTACATATTTTTTACTATTACAAACGATGGAAAGCCCGCTATTTAGATAAGCATAATTCCAAAATAAATCATCCAAAAAATCGGGCTTAAAATGAAAGTTCTTAAAAACGCTATCGTCAGGTATAAATGTTACCAAGGTACCGTTCGATTCTGTTGTAGCGGATTCTTTTTGTTCTTTCGTTAAAATGCCTTTTTCAAATGCTGCACTACGCGTTTTTCCTTCGCGAAAACTTTCTATTTTAAAGTAATTGCTCAAAGCATTAACGGCCTTAATACCTACACCATTCAGCCCCACACTCTTTTGAAATGCACCGCTATCATATTTTGCGCCCGTATTTATTTTACTGGCAACATCAATTAATTTACCTAAAGGCACTCCACGCCCATAGTCACGTACCGTAACTTTTCTATCTTCAATTTTTATTTCAATTTTAGTCCCATAGCCCATCATGTGTTCGTCAATACAATTGTCTACCACTTCTTTTACCAACACATAAATACCATCGTCGGGCGCATTACCATCACCCAATTTCCCAATATACATCCCGGGTCTTAAACGTATATGTTCCCTCCAATCCAGACTTTTTATACTACTCTCATCATACTTTGATTCCACTGCCATATTTCAATATTCTTATTGTTGATTAATTTTCGAGTATGGCAAATATAATAAAAAGACTGCTCCATACATTAGATAAGTTTTCAACGACCTTCCCAATATATTCTAAAATAAATTTCTTCCGAAATACAAAATATTAATAGATTTGCAGCCACCAAGCCTCCTTAGCTCAGTTGGTAGAGCAGCTGTTTCGTAAATAGCAGGTCGTGGGTTCGAGTCCCGTGGGAGGCTCAAGAGTATACAAAGGGGTGATTATTCTATAGTAAAAAGACGATAGAATAATTTTCTTTCACAGAAAGAATTACAACCCAAATCGCCAGCCTAATTTAAATGCTACCCAGCCGTTACTTCCTGCTGGGTCCGTGTTTTTTTTGCCAATCAATTCATAATCTATTTGGGCATCGAGGGGCCCCAGTTTGACTCCACCGCCAAAGGACCCGGTAAAGCGCGACCCTGAAGTGCTATTATTTTTTACGCCCGCAGTCCCCACATCTGCATGTAAATATAAAATATTTAATGGCAAGAAATTTTGTCGAAGGCCAAACCGGACCGGCACATAAGTTAAAGTACCCGGACCTCCATTTTTATCAAAGAAGTTTGAATAACCTACAGTTCCTGTGGCATAAGTTTTACCTAATAGTTTAACCCCGGCCCCGGCCTCACCACCCAATCCAAATTTATATTGACTCATCAACCCGTGGTTATATGGCTGCTCGTAGGCAGCATGCGCGAAAACAAAAAATAGCTTTTGTGCATTGGCGAAATTAAATTGGCAACAGAATGATAAGATACAAATAGCCATTATTGCCCGCTTGGTATAAAGCATTTTTATCGGAGTTTTCATAAAATTATTTTAGAAACAATAAATATCATCCAATTTTGACGCCAAACATCCCCTAAATAATAAATTAGGTACAAAACAAACCCGCAAATCATTATAAAAAAGAAGAAACTGTAGATATAATACCAAAAAATCCCGCAATTGCTTGCGGGATCCATTCAAAAAAGATAATTGAATTATTTTTTCTTATCAGCTGCTGCTTCTTCTTGTTTTAACTGACGCGTCATCACAATGGAAGCAATAGGAATACGTTTAGAGTTCATTATTTCCAAAGAAGCTTCTTTCACGTCTTCTACGCGTACATTTTCATTCAAATCTAAGTTTGTAATGTCCACTTCAATAAACTCTTTCAAGTCTTTTGGAAGGCATTTAACTTTAAGCGACTTTAATTTGGTTACCAATTTACCACCTGCTTTAACCCCAGCAGAATTACCTACAAATTTTACAGGAATAGTCGCCAATACTTTTTTACCAGCAACCAACTCTAATAAATCAATGTGTGTTAGTCTGTCTGTAACTCGATCAAACTGCAAGTCTTTCAAAATAGTGGTATAAGTTTTACCATCAATTTTCACTTCCGCCTTTTGAAATTCGCTTGTATAAACCAAAGATTTTAAATCTTTCGCAGAAGCGTGGAAGTTAATTTCCTTTTCACCGCCATAAATTACACCTGGCACGTGGTCCTGAGAGCGAACTTGGCGAGCGGCTCTTTTCCCGCTTTCGGTCCTCAGATGTCCTTCGATTGTAATTGTTTTCATTGTTTTTTGTTTTTTAGAAGAACTTCATTTTATTTTTTAGTCCTTCTTTTTATTTGAATTTAATTAAACCCCATTTGTACTAGCTGATTCTCTATCACGCAATTGCGAGTGAATAAACAAGCTAGTGATACTTTTGTTCTCGTAAGCGTTTCGTATGGCAATAGCGAATAAATCTGCCACTGACAATACCTTTATCTTATCGCTTTTACCATGTAGTGGAATAGTATCGCAGACCACTAACTCCTCTAACACACTGTTATCTATATTTTCATAAGCCTTCCCACTCAATATAGGATGCGTACACAATGCCCGCACACTTTTTGCACCTTTTTCTTTTAACAAACCGGCCGCTTTAGTAAGTGTACCCGCTGTATCACAAATATCATCAATCAACACAATATCCTTTCCTACCACATCGCCTATCAATACCATACTTGCAATCTCGTTTGCACGCTTGCGATGCTTATCACAAATAACCATTTCGGCATTGAAATAGTTGGCAATCTCCCTAACACGATTAGTACTTCCTACATCAGGGGCGGCAAAGGTAAGGTTTTTTAACTTTAAATTCTCAATATAAGGGATAAAAATTGCCGAACTGTCAAGGTGGTCAACAGGGATATCAAAAAAACCTTGAATCTGAGCAGCATGTAAATCCATTGTCACCAACCTTTCTGCACCGGCCGCTTCCAATAAAGTAGCAATCAATTTTGCTCCGATAGCCACACGTGGCTTATCTTTTCGGTCTTGGCGGGCAAAGCCATAATAAGGAATTACCACAACAATACGGCTAGCACTAGCGCGCTTAGCCGCATCAATCATTAGCAACAGTTCCATTAAATTTTCGGTTGGAGCAAACGTACTTTGAATCAAAAAAACATAATCTCCACGAATACTCTCTAAAAAAACGGGTTGAAATTCTCCATCGCTAAATTTTTGAATATTAATCTTACCAAGACGAGCGCCAAAACGTTGTGCGATCTTTTCGGCCAATTGTTGGGAACCTGTACCAGAAAAAATTTTTACAGATGGGGAATTCATAACAATAAAGTGATAATTAGGTGCGAAGATAAAAATTTGGAAGATAAAACCGAAGAAATAATTTAATTATAAATAAATTTGAAGGAATATTCCTAAAATTTCCGCACAAGATTTTGCGAGAAAGAACAGATTTAAAATGGAAAAAATATCAATAAAGAATTGGGCAGAAGACGACAGACCAAGAGAAAAGCTACTCAGCAATGGAGCTTTTGTATTGAGCAATGCAGAATTATTGGCCATTCTGATCAACAACGGAACGAAAGAGGCTTCGGCGGTCGATTTATCCAAGGCTTTATTGAATGCCTGCAACAACAGCATTCATCAACTTTCCAAATTATCAGTAAAAGAGATTTTATATTTAAAAATTAAAGGAATCGGCCCAGCTAAAGCCGTAGCAATCGTCGCAGCACTGGAGCTGGCTACTCGAAGAGATTTGGAAGACAAACATAAAGTGAAAATAGCGAGCAGCCGAGATATAGCCGCATTTCTACAAGCGAAACTTCAATATTTGCAGCACGAAGTATTTGCTATTGTCTTGCTAAATAACTACAATAACGTTATACATTTTGAAATCATAAGCAAAGGAGGTATTACCGGAACGGTCGCAGACCCAAGAATTATATTAAAAAAAGCATTGCAGCATAATACAACAGGTATCATTCTCAGCCATAATCACCCAAGCGGCAACCTACATCCTAGTTCGGCAGACAAAGACATTACACAGAAAATAAAAATGGCCGTTACGGCATTGGACATAAAACTACTTGATCATATTATTGTTTCCGATATGGGGTATTTCAGTTTTGCTGATGAAGGGGTACTTTAATCTTGTCGTAGGGCCGTGATGGAATAGGCAGGTAAATACACTGAAGATGCTCCTTTCAACATAAAATTTTCCGGAAACAAACTCCTTAAAGGATAACCTTTCTCTCCGTCTGCTTTCCATTGGTATTGTTTAGCCGAAAACTGGAATACTTCACCACTGAATAATAATGGATGTCCTCCCTTTCTATTTTTAATATCCACAGAAACATTATACGCAATATTCGGATTTTTATTTACCAATAATATAGACCATTTCCCAGCAGGGGTCAAAAGTGGATAAGCCGATAAGTATTCATTGCCGCCAGGATCTTTTACATCGGAATATGCATTAAATATTTTTAAACTTTTATCCGCAGGCTGTGCCCATTTCTGCGAACATAACCAACTACTGTAATACAAGCCCGTTTTGAATTTTATGTTACCATTATCGTCCATCCCAAAATATTCTAAGTTGCCATAACTTTTACACTGATCACTTTCGTTCATTAAACTACCGGGCTCCAATCCATACATAAATATTTTCTTACCACCCAGAGCAAAAAACTGACCGGTAACATCAGCATTTAAAATAGCGCCATCCATTTTCACCTCTGGTTCAATGGCCAATACGGAATAACCGCTTTCCGTAATATACAGAGGAAAATTCGCCGGTAAAATATTACCTAATAACAATTTCATGTCAGTTGTAAATTCAGCTTTTTGTGCAATCACTTGCGGCGGAGCCGGCGCACAAATATCTTCTAAAGGATACCATTCAAAAGACATAAATTGAAAATAGGGTAAGCCGTTTCTTTGTCTCATACATTGGTACAATTTTGCCTGCCAGCTCTCTACCTTTGGCGCATCCAAATACGCAAAATCTAATCCCTGAAAACTTGGTCCGCCAATATTCAAATTGGGGAATTGTTGTTTAATTTTTTTAGCAGACTGCAAATATAATTCCGTAAAATCATTAGGTGAAATATACTGACCATCGGGTTCTTCACCCAATTCCAGCCCTAAAACTGAATAATGTTTTTTATGTAAATAATGGACAAGTGCTAGCGTATTTTCAGGAATATCGTATACCAATCCGGCCGCTAACAATGCAGGATTCCCCCCCACTAATCCACTGTCAAAAATAAAATCAACTCCAGGTTGTTCCGTGTTTACATCTTTATCGGTAGCGCGATGCCAAAGATCCGTAGTGGAAACAAAAACAGCGGATTGTGTTTTATTGGTTTTCCCTTTTTTTATATAGTCTCGAAATTTTCCATTCTTTGATAATCCAACCGCAATTTCTCTTATGGCAAAACCACAACTATCTCTTTTATCACGACTACCAGGCAAAGCAGTATGTGAACTTCTAAGACAAACAATGCGCACGACCCTGGCATTAATCGTTTCCGGGAAATGAATAGTCAATTTTCCACCCTTGTTCACGTGCATAAAAGAGACAGGCAACGGCCTCCAAATACCTTTTTTATAGGGATCCAGAATAGCTACGCCATTAAAATCGGAAATACAGGAATCCCCCGCATATTCCAATCGAAATTCTGTTGCATAGGGCGCTGCCCAATCGATGTCTATTTGATTGATTGATTTTCTTTTACCCAGGTCTACTGCCACCCATTGTGGATGTAAGGAATCGGCAACGCCAGAAAAATAACGATCAAGATAAGGATTGCTTTTCCAAAACGTTTTCTCATCACCATCATCAATTCTCGAATAACCGTTATTTTCTGCTTGATCGAAGGTATTACCTCGTCTGGGTAAAAAATAACCCCAGCTAAGCTGTATTGGCTTTATCGAGGAGGTATCACTAATCCAATATCCCCTGTGATGCTGCTGATCGCTCCAGTGACCCGAAGGATTCCAATGCCAAACTTCCATTCCCAATTCAGTTCTTAACCGGTACGATAAATTGTGTAATCCTACTCCCCGCATCGCTTTTATGTTATTGGGATTAAGCATTATTGCATTATCACCCTGCTCGTGTCCGTCGATGCCAAAACCCAAAGATTGATTGGGAATAAAACTGTTTACTGGCTTTGCTTCTTCATATTCAATAATAATTTTTGCAGACTGTTGTTTTTCAAAAGGCTTTTGTGCCATTAAACAAGAAAAACAATTGCTTAAAAGTAAGGCCGTAAAACAACGATAAAATATTTTCATCTAAAAAAATAAAATTGCGGATTATTGATCCCATAAAATCGTCGCCAAAATTAGGGCAATAATCCGCAATTAATTTTTCTTTTTCCTTAATAGGTCGAGCGAATAAACATCGCTACGTTATCATGCAGTTTCTTCAAAGATTGTGGATGCAAGTAAACCATATGTCCAGAATAATAGCGCGCATATTCAATATTTTTTTGTAATTCAACGGGCATAGGCAGGTGTTGCATTTCGTATTCGCCCTCATAAAATGGTGTTCCTAAATCAAAATACCCAGAATTCAACATTATTTTTAGATTAGGATTGTAAACCATCGCATCTGCTAAATCATTCATCACATTGGGGAACCCAATAAAACCTTTGCGTTTGAAATCCCATTGCCCACCGCCAGAAGTATGATATTGCATTCCTTTACCAAATTTCAATTCTGTACGCACATAATTATTGAAGGTCGCCGTAAATGCTGCATCAATATAGGAATCCATTGGATCATAATCTGCATCTTCACTTAATGGATCTATTGCTTTGCCCGAAAAACGAGAATCTAAGCGACCTGTTATTTCGCTGCTATCGGCAAGTAAAGTTTGTTCAAACTGAGGTCCATTCACCCTTAAATTTGCCTTCTTAAGATATGCAACAGGCAAACCGGTATATTGGTGCAATTTCTCGGCGATTTGATTAAACGTATTTTTATCTAGGGCTGCACCCTGGTTAAGTGCTAAAGCATAGTCGGACATTGCAAAATGTTCCACCTCTTTAAGAAAAGGCTCTAACTGTTCGGGTTGATTGGGTAATTTGTGGTGATACCAAGCTGTAGCTGCAAAAGAGGGAAGAACTAATTCATACGGCAATCCATCTCCGGGGTTTCTTCCGGCAGTTTCCGTCATAAATCCATAATTCAACAACTGAGATAGTAAAATAATACCATTCAAATTTATTTTATCTCTGGTTTCTAAAATATTAGAGACAACCGCAGAACGAAATGTACCATAACTTTCTCCAAATAAGTATTTGGGTGAATTCCATCTATTGTATTGCGAAATGAATTGCTGAATAAAATTAGCAAATGCACTACCGTCCTGGTCTATACCGTAGAAATCTTTAGGGTCTCCTGCCCCACCCATATCTTTGGTGATAATCTTTCCAAATCCCGTTCCCGGTGCATCTATGAAAACCAAATCACTCGCATCCAATAAGCTATAATCATTGTTGACAGTTTTATAAGGAGCTTTCGTACGAGAGGTGTCGTTTAACAAAACACGCTGCGGTCCCCAAGCACCCATATGCAACCAGAAAGTCGCGCTGCCCGGACCACCATTATATATAAAAGTAATGGGTCTTTGGGAAGGATCTTTTTCTCCGGCTTTAAAATATGCAGTGTAAAAAATACTGATCGTAGGTTTGTCATCACTATTTTTCAGAATAAGTGTTCCTGCAACTGCTTGATAATCTATTTTTTTACCTTCGACCGTTACAGAGCCTTCTGTAACAGATTTTTGTGGCGCTTTATAATCGATAGTGCCACTATCATGTCTCTCCAACACTGCATGATCTTTTTCTTTGGAGGGCTGCCCATACGAACTAAAAGACAGTCCAAAAAGACATGCACTTAATACCC
>NZ_JBNQGD010000281.1:0-5059 GCF_050436765.1 Arachidicoccus sp.
ATCCCAGAAAAGTATAATTGCTATTTGCATCGGCCAGGTGGGGCAGATAAGAGTAGCAAGTAAATAAGTATTTTTCGGCGGTCGCCCTTAATTGAAAGGCCTGATCTAACGTTGCGATATCGGCGGGTAAAATATTCAAAAACTTATTACACCCAGTTAAAAATAAAAGCAACAGGGGTAGCATTTTTAATAACTTCATATTTAATGATTTTCTTTATGGTAATAGATTATAGTGATAATGTTACACCAGCATTCAGCACCAATTGAATGGGGTATCCAAGGCCGTTTCCGCCCATTTCAACATCCCACAGTTTGAACTTACTGAACGTATACATATTCAAACCATTAATGTAAAATCGAGCATTTGATAATTTCAGTCGTTTCATTAAACGCTTTGATAGCGTATAACCTATTTCCGCGGATTTTATGCGTAAAAGTGCTCCGTTGCGCATAAACCATGTACTGGTTTGCGTATTATTCTGACTAACGTCAACACCTAATCGCGGCCATAGCGCATAAATATTGCGATTGTCTTCGCTCCAGTGATTATCTGCCCATACTTTTAAAAGCTGCCTCTGTTCATTAACAAAAGGGGATGTCGCAGCTGCATCGATCCAGAATGATTCTTTAGCAAGACCCTGGAAAAATATGGAAAAATCAAATTGTCCAATTCCGGTAGACAGCCCACAGCCGTAGACAATTTCCGGCGTAGTCGGATAGCCAATTGGAACTTTATCCAGCTCAGTAATTTGCCCGTCTCCGTTTACATCTCTATATTTAATATCGCCGCCGCCATAAGGTCCAAAATTTTGTTTAGGCGAATTCTGAGCATCTAAATCATCAACAAACAAGCGCTCCGCAATATATCCCCACTGTTGTGATAATGACTTGCCCGGATGTAGAAGATTTTTCTCCGCATATTGTGGCTCTTCATAGGTTTCATATGCACTTGTACTATAAGTAAAATTGCCCTCGGCCTTGGCCCACCATTTGGAGGTAATATTTTGAGAATAATCTAGTGCTATATCTACTCCTTGACTTCTGGCCTTACCAACATTGGCTCTCGTTACAACCGAAAGTCCCATTGTAGTTGGAATAGATGTTCGATCCATTAGGATATTTGAGCGTTGTTCTTTATAAACATCTACATCGAGATTTAATTTACCAAACAAGGACATGTTTAACCCATAGTTTGTTTTAGCAGCCCTTTCCCAAGTAATATTATTATTTGCATACCTCAATACGTCAATTCCCGAAAGCGAATAATCTTTTAAAGTTCCAAACGTCATTCCTCTGGCACCACTATTCATATTGACGTCGGAAAGATAAAAGAACCGGTCTGTTGCATCGCCAATGGCATCATTACCCACAAAACCATAAGTCGCCCTTAGCTTAAATAGCGTAACAACATCCTTTAAACTGGTCCAAAACTTTTCGTTTGATAACGTATAGGCGACACCAATAGAAGGAAAGAATCCATAACGCTGCTTTTTGGCAAATCGCTCGGACCCATTATAGCCAAAATTGAATTCAGCGGCATAGCGATTGTCGTACAGATAGGACAACCTTCCCGATAAGCCCACATTTCTAAAAGGCAGAGAGGTTTGCAGCGAAGTAGCACTGCTATTTATACTGTTTTTCGCGACACCAACCAGCGTGCCACTAAGTGTATTTACTTTATTAAATACCCTTCGATAATCCAATGCCAGCTCACTATAAAAATCCGCCGAGAGTGTTTTATCTCCAGGATTATAATCTAAATATTCTGTGCCAGCGGGGGCAGAAGATTGTCCTGATTCCATATTTAGCGGTAAGAGTGAATAAGTCTTGGTCACATAATCATAATTTGTCGTCGTGTAAAAGAAGGGGCTATAGGCTCTGGTGACCGAAAAGCTACCGTTGCGAGACACATTCAATAATCCACGAGCAGACAATCCTTTTGTAATAAAGGATAATTTCTGATTTAGCGCGATTTGCGCGTTTAACGCAAAACTATTGGAAGACATATACCCTTTTTGTAAATCAGCGTACGGATTGTTGTACTGTGCATTCCCCGCATTTCCAAACATAATGTGTTTGACATATTTTGTTTCAGGCGTGGGTGCATAATAGGCGGGAAATAATACAGAATTTGATTGCATTATTTGATTGTATATATCGGCTCCGCCGGATAAGGGGCCCCTGTTATCCGCAAAAGAACCTGAAAGTCTTACAATCATTTCTGTTGTGGAGGTAAGATTTATATTTACATTGCTGCGCAAAGAATATGTCAATAGTTTTGAGTTACTATTGAAATTGGTTCTTTTATCAACATTTAAAAGTCCGTTGTCTACATTCATCGATCCTGAGACAAAATAACGTGCGACTTTTCCCCCGCCGCTTAAACTTAAATTATAACGTTGATTATTTGTACTTTTCTTCAATAGCATTTTTTGCCAATCAGTTACAGGGTATTCAATAGGGTCGGTGCCCATTCGTGTATTTTCAATCTTATCTTTTGAATACAATAGGCCACCAAGAGGATTGCGCGTTAACACAGCTTCATTCGCCAGTTCCATATAGGTAATCGGGTCTGCCAGCTGTACGTTTCTGGTGGATTGTGACCTGGAATTTTCCATTCTGAAGAACACTTTTACCTTACCCTCCGTGCCCTGTTTGGTAGTTATAAGTATAACGCCATTTGCCCCTTTGGATCCGTACAAGGCAGAAGCAGTGGCGTCCTTAAGTACGGAAAAACTAGCGATATCATCTACTTGCAAATGAGCAAGATCAGTAGCCGAAACCTCAATATTATCAACGAGAATTAACGGATAGTTTCGGTAACCAAATGTTGTGACACCCCGAACGAAAAAGTTTGCATTGTCCGCCCCCGGCTCACCACTTCTTTGGAAGGCGATTATGCCCGCTATTTTCCCCGCAAGCGCATTGGTCAGGTTACTAGCCGGTATTTTAAGATCAGATGGATTAATTGTTGCTATAGCCCCCACCAACTCCTTTTTCCTTTGGGTGCCATGGGCCACGACTACTACCTCATCACCGGCATCAGACTCCGACGCCCTTAACATAACTGTTACAACGGCTTCTGAATTACTGACTTCCACCTCAGAAGTTTCGTAACCAATGTAAGAAACCCGAAGCGTTCCCTTTTTATAGGGTAATCCAATAGTAAAATTACCGGCACTGTCGGTAAGAACCCGATGATTTGCCCCCTTCAGTTCTACAGTAGCACCGCTGAGAGGCATTCCGCTCTTGCTTGCAATCACCTGTCCTTTTATTTTTACAAGTGCCTGGGCATTCGCTAAAAATGGAATACCGACAATGCAACAAATAAATAGTACAGTAAACACAAACTTTGCTTTTTTTAACATACGCAAGAAATTTTGAAGATTAAAAAATGACAATGACAAATTCGAATCACAAAATTTTAAAAAATTTAACGGATCTACAACATCTGAATTAACCATCATTGATGGTTTTTTGCAAACATTTAACGGTGGAAATAAGGGCATTGTTAAATTGTCGTTTAACACCCACTCGACGGATGCATTTTATATTTTCATTTTAGTCGAATAATTTTCTACAACACCATCATACAGGTGTTTATAGAGCTCCAGATCATTCATAAGAAAGCGTATGCTCTAAATGAAAATTGAACGAGGAATAAAAAAGCAACTTTGTAGACAAAAGGGTACTCCTGCCGGATTTACCACATCTAAATAGACAATTATTGATGCTTTCTTTGCAATTGCTATTTTTAAACACCCCATAAAAGATGTAATCGATGAAAGAGGGATTAACGGGTAGTTGCCGGCGCGGTATTTTTACAGTACCTTCTTTTAAGCAATCGATTGCACAATAAACAGAAGACTAATAATGATAAATTAGCGTCTTTTAGATGGATATTTACTTTCTACATTGATTATAAAATGGCGTAAATATTATTTCTTTTAATATAAAAACGAAGTTCGTGAGATTCCCTATTCTTATTCTCTCACTTTTTGTCCTACAAAATTTACTTGGGCAAAAAGCTATAGTAAAAAATAACAAGATAGAGCGAGTATTAACCTTTGACGGAAAGGTTTGGCGTACCACAAAATTTTCTTCCATTGACCATAAAATTTCTATTGCTGTAAAAAGTGATGAAGTAAATATTTTAGGTATGGACAGCTCAGAAGGCTTGTCTATCGGCGATTTCAATACCATCGGTGCTCCGCGGGCTTATACGTCCGGCGACACCAATTTTCTTTCTATTGCTTATAAGCAACTTGCTTATACAAAGAAAAATGAAGTCGCGCCGCAACGTATGATTATAAAATATTTCGCCATAAAAAATGAAAATTTCATTAGAAAAAATATCACGTTGATATACGATAAACCTACAACCATAGATCGCCTGGAGGTAGAGCGTTTTATCATACCTAAAGATGCTTGTGGTGGCGGAAGAGGCCAACCCGTTTTTGTAAACAACCAATGGTTCTTTGCATTGGAATACCCGGCAGGTTATAGCCGCCATACAGATGGCAATACACCGAAAAGTTATAGCCGTCATTTTGAAAAAGTAGGTAATTATAGTTTTATCAATTTAGAGGGCAGAGATATAGAACCTCACGCAACGAAAGGGATGTTGCGCTTAATGCATTTTCCTGGTTACACGGTCAAAATAAACCATTCTTATCAAATAAATAGTAAAACCGCAGTAGAGGGATTTGCAGAAAATAACGAATCGATTACAAGGGCTTTCATGCAATATCTTTCTACCATTTGGAAGCGGCCACGCTCCTTCCTGCATTACAATAATTGGTTCGACTCCTCTGCAAAGGACTTAAGTGGTAACGGCTTATTGGACGTGTATCTCGCTTATAAAAAAAATATATCACCTTATGGAGTAAAGCTGGATGCTGTTGTAGCCGATGATGGCTGGCAAAATAGAAACAGTATTTGGCAACCCTCACCAGAATATTTTCCCAAAGGAGATACAAGTCTTGCCGCATTGAGCAGGAAACTGAAAGAAGCGGGTGTTGGTTTTGGATTATGGTTATCGCTTAATGGTTACAATAAC
>NZ_JBNQGD010000282.1:0-15690 GCF_050436765.1 Arachidicoccus sp.
GAATGTCGGCAGCCATTTTTTTACCCCCTTCTCCACAACATTTTGACATGATCCTCAATTACTTCTAAAATTTTGCAGACCAGTGAAAGAGAAAAGATTGTTGCTTTTCAAAATGCCATATTAAACACTGCTAAAGGAGAAGCACCAGAAAAATCTAAAACCCAAATTTTTGTCAATATCTTGAATGAGTTTACAATATGGCATTTAAAAATACTCGACTTAATGAAGAATCCAAAAGAATGGTTCGAGAGCCAAAAATTGCCAATTCCAAAAAGTATAACCTATACAATATCAGATGTTATATATGATGCTTTTCCCGATCTGAAAGATCAGACTGCTTTATTAAATTATGTTTGTAATGATTTGGCTAGAATGGGTCTTTTGGACGCTGTTAGCTCTTCAAGTCTTAGAACAATGATGACTGTTGACGGTGCACTTGCAAATAGAATAACTCCTTTTGGAGAAGAATTTATGAATTTCGTCACCTTTAAAAAATAAAATAGCTCGCACAAGCGAGCTGTATATAATTTGGTAAGCTATGTATGTTTTAGCTTGGATTCATAAAATTCATGTTCTGGATCATAAAATACGATATTTTTCATTGTAATTTTACTTTGTAGTTGATTTCTGCTTGATGCCGGCTGTATTTTTTGTTAATCAGTTGTCCAATCTTCAATAACAATTCCGTCAAGTCGGTCAAAGTCGCTGACGTTTTTTGTAATCAAAGTCAGGTTGTTGAAAATGGCAGTTGAGCCAATGAGTAAATCAAAATCGTCTAAGGATTTACCTTTCGTTTTTAGTCGTGCTTTTTCTGTTGCGTAAATGTCAAGTGCGGGAAAAATTGGGAGAATGTCAAACGTTGTTTGAAACGTTTCAAGAGTTTTTCTGTTCCTTTCTTTTTGAGTGCTTTTTGCAACTCCGTATTTCATTTCGGCAATCGTAATTTCGGACACGAAACAATTCTCAAAACCAACCTCGTCAATTTTGGTTTCAAGGTCATACTTTCCATTGAGAAAATAAGCACAAATGTTGGTGTCTAAAAGATACTTTTTCACAAGTCAATCTCTTTACGGCTAAATTTTCTGTCTTTTTTAAGTTCCTCCACAAAGTCGTCTGCCGATTGGTCAATAACCAAAGCACCAAACAAAGATTTCCAAGAATTATTCTTTGCCCTTTTGGCTGTTTTCATTGACTTTGAAAGCCGTGCTATAAGCTCCAATTTATTATTGGGGCTTAGATTTCTAAGCAATGTATAGTAGCTATCAACTAAGTTTGTATTTATATCTGTGGTTCTCATTTTATTTTTTTACCCGATACAAAGATAAGAAAAATATTGCCTGTTGCATTATTTTGCCAAGCGGATTATCTCCTTTGGAAATTCAGGGATGTCGTCGTTGGTTTTAGGCTCTACCTCCAATGAAAGTTGCACTAATACAGGCTGTCCATTTGCAATGCCATAGGCGATAAGTTGATACCCTGTTCCTTTATCTGTCTTAAAACTAATTGTATATTCCGAACCATGTTGACCACCCGTTCCGATTCATGTTGACCATGCATTCCGAAGCATGTTGACCAGGTAAAAATGTGATAATTCTATAGCCAAAATAAATTATTTTGACTCTTCGCTCATTATCATTTAGATATTTTTTGTTTTTACGACCTGTCATTCCGACGTATGTTGACCATCTCTGGTGAGATTTCAATTGTTTGAGTTTTTTGTATTCCCTTCGCTGACTAAGTCTAGTACATTTTTAAAAATTATATATAATTAATGGAAGTTTTTTGTCTTTTCTTTTAATTTTACCCTCAATGGGACTTTCCAGTGCTTGCTCTCGTGTTGTTGTATAAAAAATAAATAACAATTCAAGTCATATCCCTTTAAATCTTATCTTTAAACTCGATTAAATTTGATTTATTTTTTAAACCCTACAGCGCAAACACGCTGGGCGTTATAAGCCATAAGACATGCACTCTCTCAAAATCACTTTTTTATTTTTCGGTTTGACTATTTTTTGTTGTGAAATATTTGGACAACAAAAACAAGATAAGTTTTTAGTAACAGCGAATCTAACAGGATTTAAGGATAGCACTAAGTTTTATTTGGTAAATCTTGATTCTACTGAAAACATTGATTCGGCATACTTACTGCATCAAAAGCTTCTTTTTAAAGGAAGCGTAACGGAACCAGTGACTTATCGGTTATACCCTAAACCAGAAATGGATTTCATTTATTTCAACTTTTGGATAGAAAACAGAGCTATTACACTGACCGGAGATAAAAATAAATTTTCTGAACTGACAATAAAAGGCTCTCCTTTAAATAAAATAGATTATTCAGTTGAACATAAGCATTCAACTCTTGATAAGTTAAGAGACAGTCTTGCTGCCAAAGCAATGAAGGAAAGCGATGAAAGTAAAGCTAAGGGAATTTGGAAACAAATATCTGCTATCGATACAAAAGTAAAAGATATTAGACTAAATACTATTGCTACTTTCCAACCTTCATTAGTTACAATCAAAGAGCTGTACTTTTTGAGAAATGATTTGACAACAGACAGTTTAAGAATGTTGTTTAATAGATTTCCGCCAAATTTTCAAAATACTAAATATGGAGATGTTATCAAACAATATATCTCAACAGATAAATTAAAAAAAGGAGTTCATTTTATAGACATTTCCGGTAAAGACCTTTCAGGCAAGAACGTAAAGCTATCTGATTATCGAGGCAAGGTTTTGCTACTAGATTTTTGGGCATCCTGGTGCGGACCTTGCAGGATGGCAAATAAAGATTTAAAAGATATTTTCAACAAGTATAGCCAAAATGGTTTTGAGGTGGTTAGTTTTTCTATTGATACAAATTTAGACGACTGGAAAGTGGCTTCTCAAAAAGATAATATCAGTTGGGCTAATATTTCAGACTTAAAAGGTTTATATAGTAAACAAGCGGCAGCTTATAAAATAAGAGCTATTCCAAAATCATTTTTAATTGACAGAAATGGCAATATTGTAGAAATTTTTACTGGTTACAACGGAGACAAAAATGCTAAGACCAATCTTGAAAAGAGAATTGAAGAACTACTAAAATAATTACGACTTATACTTGACGACCTTAACGGCTTATAATATTTGACTTGGCAATAGCAGGGCTAAGAATATATATTTCCCTGCCATCGCCAAGCCCCGAATGTTAGACGTAAGTTTTTAAACGATGAAATTTTATTCTAATCATTTTAAAGTAAATGTACACACGGGAATCATCTAATTAGAATAGTCAAATGAAAAACAAATCATCGAAATAATTACAACGGAGAAGATCGGCTCACGCATTAGATATATTCGGGAAAATATTTTGCAAGTTTCCCAAATCGATATTGCCGGAAAAATAGGGTTTCACCAGGTATTACTTTCAAGGATAGAACAAGGGATTGGCGGTAGTTTGGATATGCTGTATAGTTTGATTAGCTATTTTTATTCAAACAAAATCGAGGCTAGTGAATTATTTGAACCATCTGACAGAGTTGAAACTATCCAAGTGTATAAATTAAAAACGGCTTGCAATAAAAGAATGGATGCTTCTATTTTTTGCAGAAAGAATTCGCTTTATAAGAAGTGAGATATTAAATATTAGCCAAAAAGAATTTGCACAACAAACAAAAACACATCAGCCCATTTTTTCACGAATTGAACTTGGCAAAAGCAGCGGAGCTACTGATGTAATTTTAAATATTATCAATTTCCTATACTCAAAAGGTATTGATGCCAAATGTCTGTTCGACCCACTTTACGACATACATTTATTGAAGCCGGAAATTTCCCAATTGTCTATTGATGAAATTATTAAGATCCAGATGGACGCAAAAGCGGATCTAACAAAAGCCTTGAGGAAGATGGAATTAATTGAAAAATATTTAGAAAAAATCAACACATCGCAATAGATAGTTTCATTAATTAACTGTTTGGGGCGGTATTTTTGGCTTGTTAAGTTAGCGCTTAGTTGGTTTATTTAATAGTAATTGGCAACGATGCAGAACGTAAGCCATCGGCTGTTGCTGTTATTGTTACTATACCCGGCTTATTTCCAGCACCAATAATTGCTAAGGCCAAACCATTAAATGCCTTACGATGATCTGCTTTGAACGATTCGTGGCTGGTTTGGCTTCCATTATCAACACCCGCCAGAAAGCTATCGGCCCCTGATAGTTTGAATTTTACATCATTATCAGCATTAGGCACCATTATGCCATTCTTATCTACAATTTTAACAGTTATAAAAGAAAGATCATGATCGTTTGAACGTATGATGCTCCTGTCGGCACTTAATTCTATCCTGGCTGGCGCGCCCGCGGTTTTAACTTCGGTAGTTTTCACAACTTTCCCATTTTTGCGCGATACGGCCTTTAAGGTACCCGGCTCATAGTTTACTTTCCAGGCAACGTGCAGGCTGTCGCCCTGTTTTGATTTTCTACCTAATGATTTGCCGTTCAAAAACAGTTCAACCTCATCGGCATTACTGTAATAGACCCAAACATCAACTACTTTACCAGCTTCCCAGTTCCAGTGTGGTAATATGTGGAGCACTGTTTTATTGGTCCATTCGCCCTGGTACATATAATAAACATCCTTAGGGAAGCCAGCCAGATCTACTATCCCGAAGTATGAACTGCGGGATGGCCATTGGTAAGGCCATGGTTCGCCTAAATAATCAAACCCGGTCCAGACGAACTGGCCGGATAGAAAAGCATATTTTTTATATATTTTCAACGTTTCCTCGTGGGTAAAGCCCCAGGGTGCCGAAATATTATCATAAGCATTAACGGTATTATCGGCATTCATGGGCCTTCTCAGCCATTTACCATTAACTACCGCCCCTCCCGGCCACCGCTGAATGGTATCGGGTGAAGTATTGTAAACACCGCGACTTTCCAGCGCCGAAACAGTTTCGGTACCAATGAATTTTTTACCGGGATAGTCCTTCTGGAAATTGGCAAGTTCATTATTGTGGTAATTGTAACCTATCAGGTCAACAGCCCCCGATTCAACAATTTTATTGCCAGGCCCGGGTTCGCTATTAGCTGTTGTGATCGGCCTTGTGGTATCAAGTTCGTGGATAATGCCGCTAAGCTCGAGGGCTATACGTGCCGCACTGGTATCTCTTTGCTCGGGTATTTCATTACCAATACTCCATATGATCACCGATGGGTGGTTCCTGTCGCGCATTATCTGATCTGTCAGGTCGCGTTTGTGCCATTCATTAAAGAAAAGATGAGAATCAAATTTAGGCCTTTTACCAACCTGCCATACGTCAAATGATTCGTCCATAATAATAAAGCCCATGCTGTCTGCAAGGTCTAAAAACTCTGGTGCAGGTGGGTTGTGTGAAGTGCGAATAGCATTTACGCCCATTTCTTTTAATATTTTAAACTGCCTTTCCAGCGCGTGCACATTAAATGCTGTGCCCAGCGCGCCCAAGTCATGGTGTAGGCAAACGCCATTTATTTTCATGGAAACACCGTTCAGGCTGAAGCCTTTATCCGCATCAAAATTGAAATAACGGATACCCATCGGTGTTTCATACTGATCAACCACCACATTATTCACCAATATTTTAGTTTGCACTTTATATAGGAATGGTTTATTAACCGACCATAATACCGGGTTATTAACACGGAAATTTTGGCTTATAGTAGTAACCGTATCCTTTAAACTGACGCCTGTAAGGGTTTTGCTTGCTACTACTTTACCATTGGCATAAATGCTGCTGACAATAGTGGCAAGTTTAGTACTGCCTGCCGCATTTTTTATGCTAACGCTCAGGTTAACATCGGCTTGGCTGGCACTTACATTTGGTGTGGTTACAAAAGTACCCCAATGGTTAACGGCAATTTTGCTAGTGCTTACCAGCCAAACATTGCGGTAAATGCCCGAACCGGAATACCAGCGTGAATTTGGCTGTAAAGAATTATCTACCCGTACGGCTATTACATTTTTACCGCCAAAATTTAAATATGGGGTGAGCTCATACCTGAAAGAGATATAGCCATTGGGCCTGAAACCCAAATGGTGGCCGTTTATCCATACATTGCTTTTTTGGTAAACGCCTTCAAAATCAATATAAACCATTTTACTTTTTGAACTTGCAGCCACGGTAAAGGTTTTACGGTACCAGCCTATACCGCCCGGTAAAGCGCCGCCTTCTACAGTGGCCGGGTTTTCTTTTTTAAATTCGCCTTCTATGCTCCAGTCATGAGGTAAATTTAATTTTCGCCAGCTGGCATCATTAAAATCAACGTTTTTGGCATTGGGTACGTCGCCCAGATTAAACGTCCAGTTTTGATCAAAATCCAAAACCGACCGCCCACTTTGCGCATGCACAACAACTGATAAACTGATCAGGATAAACAAGTAAAATAATTTTTTCATTCTCAAATCTTTATAATAATAATTGATTTTAAGACATTTAGATTTTAGTCTTAATCAAAATTAAAGTTTTCTTAAAACAAAAATACCTCGTTAAAGGGACATTTTAATCATTAAACAACTGTTATCCAGTTTATTCTTACTTTCACTTGAAATGTAGCCTATCTGAACTCTACATCCCCAGCTAAACCGCTAACGATAGAAATGTAGTTGCAATAATTGGCTCACCTAACTCAGCCTCCCATTTCGCAATCGTTTTAAGTGTAAGGTTAAGATTACCCTTTAGCCATTTATTGATTTCTGAAGGTTTTTTATTCATTCTTTCTGCGAGATCCTTTTGTGTATAACCTTTTACCTGAAGAATGTTGTTTATCCTTATCACAATATCTGTGTATTGGCGTACAAAAATGCGCACCTCTTCAGGGGTTTCATCTTGTATCTTACAGGCAACTTTACTTTTCATAATTCTCCTCCTTTATAAATTATAATAAGATTTCATCATTATTGTATCCCGATAAAATTTTTCTGTTTTTGATATCAACTAAAATCTCTTTACCTCTCAATGCCTCATCAATTCGCTTTGCAAACTGACAAGCTTCAATCCATTTCAAATGCAGGTCTAGACTGCCTTGATTTGTTTGTGCAGATTTTACCCCACCATTAAACAAAACGACTCAATCTTCTCTATTATTGATACGCAATTCATAGAGTCGCAATGCAAAATTTGGATAAAGGAATACGATTTCTCCCAGTTGCGCTTTTCCTCTATTGGGTAACCCCAAAGTATATAGCCAAATATTTTCAATGTCCTCCGATGCTTGAACACTAATTTTATAACCCATTATTCAAGTATTTGCCCTGAAGATTTTCCATAAATATTTTACGGTCGAATTTTTGAACAAGGCCTGATTTTTCACCTTTCTTGAGTTCTCAATCCTTATACCCGTCTCTATCTCTGTAATTAGATAATGGGGATTTCTTGTTCCCGTCCTCTTTGGGAATTACGTTCTCATACCCGCCCCAATCCCCATTAATAATTATTTAATAAATTAATTTTTCTGATTTTCTTCTTGTTCAAAAATTATTAGAGCAGTCCTGACAACCTCACTGGCAGAAGAAAAACGTCCGCTTTGGATTTGATGGTTGATGAAATTGTCAAATAGTCGCCTAACAGAATTGAAGTGTTTTTTGCCATTGTCATAATGGTTTCTTCATAAGTACCAATTCTTGGTATGTTTTCCAAATTTTGCGTGTCAAACTGGTGGCGTACACCTTGTATAAAGAGCGATTAAAATAGAAAATTATTTATTAAACAATCTATCTTCTTTAATTAATTGTTCCAGCAATGCTATCCAAAATAGAACAAACAGACAGTGCGGGATAGTTGTTAATAGCAAGAGCACTATTTTAGCAAATGAAAGAACATTAGTTTGTTAAAATGTTTACCGGCTTATGTTTAATTACGAACGTTTTATTGCTAATTAAAAAATCGGATAGACGCATTCCTTCTTTTATAAAAGTACATAAAAAGCAATCACTTCTTTCGAAGTATGACCACGTGTTATGCTAAATTAATTTTATGAACCCTTATCAATATTTAGATGAATCCCAGCTTTTAGCTGCTCTTCATACAGATGACGCAGCTAAAGCCTTCGAAGTGATTTACCATAAATATTGGTTTAATCTTTATAATTGGGCATTGAAGCAAACCCACTCTAAGGAAATATCCGAAGAGCTCGTGCAGATTGTTTTTGAAAAAGTGTGGCGCAATCGCCAAAATACCCAGATAAAAAATTTGGGAGCCTATTTAGCTGTATCATTAAAGCATACTTTTTATAATGACAAGCGTAACCAAGAGTCTGCAAAGAAAATAAATAACCATAATTTTCCCTTACTGAATAATACGACAGAAAATGATCTAAATGCAAAGTTTTTAAATGAATCACTCGAAAGTGTTTTGCACGAGCTTCCGGACAAAACACAAACTATTTTCCGGTTGAGCCGCTATGAAAGCAGATCAGCACACGAAATTGCAAGAAATATGGAGATGTCTGAAAAAACTGTAGAATACCATATTTCTAAGGCGCTTAAAATTTTACGAATAAGGCTTAAAGAGTATCTCAATATTTTTTTGTAAAAAAATATAAATTAGTTTAGGGTATTTTCATTTTCAAGTGTCAATATTAGTAACAATCGAAAGTTCGTATGGGGCAGTTTGAATTTGATGAAATACTTAAAAAATATTTAGCGGGAAAAGCTTCTCCCGAAGAGGAAAAATTAATTTTTCGATGGTACAAATCATTTATCAGTGAAAGTAAGATAGAAATATCCACACAAGAAAAAAAAGCCATTGAAGCAAAGATCTGGGGCAAGCTCAAGGATAAAATGAGCAGAAATCCAAAAATTATCCGTAGGGCATCTAAGCCCATTATTTACCGCTTGTGGTTTAAGTATGTAGCCGCTTGTCTGTTTTTGTTAATAGCATTAAAAGGGTTATGGGTGTATCGTAATACAACCAGGTCTGTCATTGCTGCCGAAGCATTTACGCATATACAAGTTCCACCAACATACCAATTTGTTTTCAACAATAAAAACGGCGACATACCCGTGAAACTAGCAGACGGTTCTACGGTAGAACTGCAACCGCAAAGCACCCTGTATTATCCTCCGAAATTTACAGGCACTACAAGAAACGTATATTTAACAGGAAACGCGTTTTTTAAAATCACGCACGATCCAGCACACCATTTTATCGTGCATACTGACGAAGGGCTTCTTGCAGAAGTGCTTGGTACAAGCTTTTATGTTTTGCACTATAAAAACCACGATAAAGTGAACAGGGTGGAAGTTAATGTGGTTACGGGCAAAGTGTATGTTTACAAGCAAGAAAAAACGATTGCCGCAAAAAAATCTTCTTCTAAAAAAATTCTTTTGACGCCCAACCAACAAGCGAAATTTAGCCCCCAAAATCATCAATTTGTTATTTCATTAGTAGATAATCCAAAGCCCATCCAAGGTGATGAAGAATATGTTGCGCCGCCTGAGGCAGCCTTCACCTATAAGGATGCACCGTTATCCAAGATTTTAAATGATATTGGCGGCACTTATGGAATCAGCATTAAAGTGGACAATTCTAAATTAAATGACAGCCATTTTACGGGAGATATTTCCGGTCAGTCTTTATATGACAAGCTGAATATCGTTTGCGAAGCCACACAATCATCTTACGAAGTAAAGGGCACGACTATTTACATTAAAGGCGAAGGAGGCAATTAAAAAAAGATTTTATCATCATAAAAAGATGCCTATGTAGTTTGACAAAATATTTAAACAAAAAAGAAAGACCGGCAATGTAGGGCATTCCCGGACTTTCCAAATAAGATAACCTTTTGTAGAGGATACCCATGTTTAGTCCACAATTCTTAATTATTGAATTAAACCATTGCAAGATATGAAAAGAAAAAGATATTCTATTAATATTCTTACTGTTATGAAACTTTCCTTCCTTCAATTTGTTTTAGCTACTGCATTTTCTCTTTCGCTGTTTGCGAAAGTACCGGTAGTTAAAGCCCAAACAGTACTCGATAAAAAAATCACCATTTCTGTACAAAAGGAAAAAATAATACAAGTGTTATCGCAAATTACCCGGCAAACGGGTGTAAAATTTGCATATAGCAGCGATGTGATATCACTGAATAAAAAAATTACCTGCGACTTCCAAAAAAAGCCGCTTATTGATTTTTTTACCCAAACACTAGATTTGCTAAAGATTGATTATAAAGTAATCAGTAGTACACAAATTTTATTGATGCCCATTCCTAAAAGTGAACAAAAAACAGTACCGGGCGATAATATTGTTATTTCAGGGCAAATTACTAACAATAAAGACAGGCCATTAGCAGGCGCTTCCGTAGTAGTAAAAGGAACACTTAATGGAGCAGTTACGGATGCAAATGGTAGGTACTCCCTTTCCGTTTCCGGAAAAGGAGACACACTGGTTTTTTCTTTTGTGGGTTATAAAGAACAGGATATTGTTGTAGGTGATGAGACCGTTATTAATGTTCAATTGAGCTCTGACAACAGTCAATTAGACCAAGTAATTGTGGTGGGATACGGAACTAGATCCAGAGGAACTGTTACGGGTGCTATATCTACAGTTGATTCAACGGTATTTGAAAATAGACCTTTAAATAATGTCTATGATGCGCTTCAGGGCGCAATACCTGGGGTAACAATCACACGTGGAAGCGGGCAGCCCGGAAACCAATTATATACCCTACAAATCCGTGGATACTCTTCTATAAATGGCAATCAACCATTGGTTTTAATAGATGGGATTCCGGGAGATATTAATTCAATTAACCCAAGTGATATCTTGAAAGTATCTGTATTGAAAGATGCCGCCGCCGCAATATATGGAAATAGAGCGGCAGATGGAGTGATTCTTATTACAACAAAGAAAGGGAAAGAAGGAACTCCTGTCGTTGACTATACTGTAAATGTTGGACTCAAAGTTCCACATTACCTTAAGAAAATGATGAATACACTGGAATATGCTAAATTTCAAAGTGAGGGATTAATCAATGCAGGTATTCAGGGTTTTCCTCAATCCGTATTCGATAGCATTACAGCAGGCGCTTCTCCCGATTTAACTCAGGGGTGGAATTATGGAATTACCAATTATCCCGGGTTTTATGGATATACCGATTGGAATAAAGTGATTTATAAAAGTTCAAATCAACAAATACATAATTTATCAGTTTCTGGAGGAAGTAAAAACAGTACTTATCATGTTTCTGCAGGTTTTGACAATGATAATGGTAATCTTAATTATGGCACAAATTATTCTAATCGTTATAATCTGCGTGTAAATTATGGGTTTCGCGTTTTAAAGAATTTCAATATTCAAATGAATACAAGTTTCGAGAATGATATTACAAAAACGCCCACAATGATTGTAAATGCTTTAACTAACGTCGTTCGTCAATTTCCCTACCAGCCCGTTTACAATCCAGAGGGGGAGTTTTATGGATATCAAGGATATGAAAACCCTGCACAATCTCTTACTCAAGGAGGAAATGGAACAACTGAATATACAAGATTTAATGCAAACTTTAAGGCAGATTATACGGTTTTAAATGGTTTGACATTAACCGGACAAGCAGGTGTTCACCTTGATTATGAAGATGACAATAATACTTCTCCAACATTCACTCGGTACAATTGGGCAGGAGATGTTCAAGATATTCGGAATAATCCAAATTCTGCAAGTTATAATAATAACAAAACAACCTATCAGCTTTATCAATTATATGGTGATTATAGTAAGCAATTAGGACTAAGTCATCACTTTGATTTAACTGTAGGAACTTCATTGGAAAAGACAAATAATCAGGGGCAATCAATTACAGGTTACAACTTTCCCGATAATAAAATATTTACACTTAATTTGGCAGATCGTACAAATGTAGCATATAGTAACTTCTCTGGTTATCTAAATAATGAAGCACTTAGTTCTTATTTTGGCCGATTTAGTTATTCTTTTAAAAGTAAATTTATCTTAGACTTCACTGCTCGTGCAGATGGTAGTTCAAAATTTTCTCCCTCTAAAAGATGGAGTGAGTTATTTCCGTCCTTAGGCTTTGCTTATAATCTTTCAAAAGAAGCCTTTATACAAAAACTTAATATTTTCGATCAATTGAAATTAAGACTTTCATGGGGTAAAGCGGGAAATCAAGATATATCTTCATTGGGCTTATTTGATTATGTTCCATTAATCACAATATCGGGAAATTATCCATTAGGTTCTCCAAATGCAGGTGTACCGGGCGCAGTTGCTAGTCCCGCCTCTACTAATAGGACTTGGGAAACGGTAGAAAATAAAAATATCGGACTTGACATAGAAACGTTCAAATCGAGGCTGGGATTTTCATTCGATTACTTCAACAAAATCAATGAAGACATGTTGGTGGCTATTGCAGTCCCGGCCACCTTTGGAGGTAATCCGCCTTCATCAAATCAAGGAAGGTTAGTGACAAAAGGCTTTGAAACAACGATCTCTTGGAAAGATCATATAAGGGACTTTCGGTATGGTATATCCCTTCAATTAAGTGATAATAAAGATAAACTTGTTCAACTTAAAAACAGTGACAGCTATAGGGAAGGATTAAACTTTACGAGACAGGGTTATCCCATTTATTCTTATTTCGGATACGTTTACAATGGTATAATAAAGACACAATCTCAACTTGATAACTATAAGAAACTACAAGGGGTTCCGAATGATATTGCGATTGGTGATGTTATGTATAAAGATGTAGATGGAGATGGAAAATTGACAGAATACGGAGATAAGACAAAGGGCTTATCCGGCGATATGGTTTACTTAGGCAGTCTTGTACCCCGCTATACTTATTCATCTAATATTTCTCTTGGATATAAACAATTCAACTTACAGGTGTTTATACAAGGTGTAGGAAAAAGAATGATAGCATATCAAGGTAATATAGCAACTCCTAATACCTTTTATTGGCCAACGCTAGAATATTATTATAATAAAACTTGGAGTCCTTCAAATAATAATGCGAAGTATCCGAGATATGTTGTGGGTGCAGCAGGATACGATGATATACGAAGTTATGATTATCATACATCCAGTCTTACGATGCAAAATGCTGCTTATTTGAGGTTCAAAGTCATAAGTATAGGCTATGATTTACCTACATCTTTAATCAACCGATTGAAGGTAAAATCTGCAAGAGTCTTTCTAAGTGGTCAGGATTTATTTACAATTTCAAAAGGCACACTCGGTGGAAATTTCGATCCAGAAGATGGCAATAGGGATGAAAGTACCTATCCTTTTAATCGAGTGTATTCTATTGGTGTAGATATAAAATTCTAATAAAATCTAAATGACAAATAATGAAATATCAATATAAGATAAATAACAATATTTCTTCAAATACCTGCAATAATATAAAAAAGATAAGCCATTTAAAATACACCTTTCTAATTAGCGGTATCTTTTTTATTGGTTTGATAACGGGTTGTAATAAGCAAATAAATTTAGTGTCTGAGGATACAATAACAGATGCTACTTTTTGGCAAAATTCAAATGACTTTAAGTTGGCTGCAAATAATCTTTACAATGGCCTCCCTCGTTTTGGCTTTGAAGACTGCGAATCTGACATTGCATTTAATTTTCCTAACTCTGTAAGTAATGGGACTCTTCAGTTATCGGAAACATCGGGTCAATGGACTACCAGTTATGATTATATTAGGGCTTGTAATGATATAATAGCACGGGGCAGCGGGTTTGTAAAGGATACTGCGATTCAACGTTATGTCGCTGAAGCTCAATTCTTCAGAGCTTGGTATTATTGGAAAATAATGGAAATCTATGGTGGAGTCCCCTTAATTAGCAAAGTATTGCCAACGGATGATACTACGTTATATACACCACGGTCGTCACAAGCACAAACTGCAGATTTTATTATCAATGATTTAACCCAAGCAGCAAAAAATCTTCCTATTCAGTCAGATCTCTCAAACCCCGAAATTGGTCGTATAACCAGCGGTGCGGCATTATCTTTACTCGCAAGAGTCGCATTATATCAAGGTACTTGGGAAGAATTCAGAGGTCAATCTGGATACGATAACTATCTCAAGCAAGCGGCCAATGCTGCTAAAACTGTTATGTCAAGTAATCAATATGCGCTTTATACGGGAAGTGGTAATAAGAGTTATTGGTATCTATTTGTAGAGGCGGGAGATGATTCAAAAGAGTGCATTCTTGATCGTAGATACGCCCGAGGCATAATAGGACAGGATATTCCATACCAATATGACGGATCAGGTTATAATCCTACTAAGAAACTTGCTGATATGTATTTAGATACAACTGGTCTACCTATTACGAATGCTAATAGCGTGTTTCAAGGATATGCTACAATGACTTCTGAATATCGATATCGTGATCCGCGCATGACAATGACGATGACAGTTCCGGGAACTTTAACAAATAGAGTTTTTTACCCGGTTATAAAAGTTGCGAATTATCCCGATAAGCCACAACGAAATCCAAATACGGGTTATATTCTATATAAATATATGACCGACAACCTTATTGCAAATAGCTCTGGTTCGATGGGGGATGCTAGCCTGTTTGATTTTGATAAACATATTATTCGTTATGCGGAAGTATTACTCATTTATGCCGAAGCAGAGTTCGAGTTAAATGGATCCATTAGTGATGCAGATTTAGATCTGAGTATCAATAAATTAAGAGATAGGGTAGGAATGCCTCACCTAACTAATGCATTTGTAGCTGCCCATAATTTGGATATGCGTACAGAAATTCGAAGGGAAAGAACAGTCGAACTTGCATTAGAAGGGTTTCGCTACGATGATTTACGCCGCTGGAAGACTGCGGAGACGGAATTGGCAGAGGATATAAAAGGTATCAAAATTAAAGGTTCAACGTGGCAGGATTACCCATTATATAGTTCACAAGACTGGCAATCAAGAACTGATGCAAATGGTTTCCTCATTTCTGAAACTGGTAGAAAATTTGACCCAACCAAAAATTATCTACAACCACTCCCAACTCAGGAAATCAATCTTTATCAATCTGCGGGACACAATTTGCAACAGAATCCAGAATGGTAAAAGAATTAAATTTAATAGAGTAAATAAAATTTTTAGCATGAAAAGAGTAATAATTTTTCTTTTTTCGGGGGAATGTTTTTTCACAGAAAATTATCCCCTTGTATCCCAATGGTAAAATTCTTTATGCTAAACCAGATGGAGAAATACCAACGATTACTTACTATAAACCTCAACACAAAAAGAATGATATAGCTGTAATCGTTTGTTTGGGCGGTGCTTATGCTTTTAGATCAGATAATACTGAAGGTATTCCGATTTGTAAAATGCTGAATGAAGGGGAATTACAGCTTTTCTTTTGGATTACCGCATTCCCAATCAATCTAAGATGGAACAGGGAGAAATTGTTCCTTTGACAGACCTTCAAAAAGCAGCTCGCTATGTTAGTGGACATTCGAAAGAATATGGCATAAATATTTTTAAAGTTGGTGTTTTGGGTTTTTCTGCAGGCGGTCATTTAGTTGCAATGGCAGAAACACATTTTAGTAAGACGGTATTGAAAGATCCGAAGCAATTTAGTTTGCGACCGAGTTTTGTCATAGCTGCTTACCAGGTTGTAAGTTTCGCAGATAGTCTTACTCACTCACAGTCTAGAAATAATTTAATTGG
>NZ_JBNQGD010000283.1:0-23172 GCF_050436765.1 Arachidicoccus sp.
AATATTACACGGTCCGTATAACCTCACCTATATGGGGTTGATCGTATGCTTACGTAGATAAGCCAATTAGTCCCTTATTATATAGTAGCTTTTTAGAATTAGGGTGGGGGAGATCCACTGATAATATGTGGTCGGAATTATTATATAATAGGAGTTTCGAGGAAGATGAAGCGCGATTGGGCGATTATGCCGGAGGGCGGTTAATAAAAGATATAGATGTTTCTAAGGAAGATTGGTGGCATTCTGGTTATGAAGCTGCTCAGTGGTATTTACATAAGGATTCTAGCGATAGGGAAAGCTATATGAAAATTTTCGATGGGACTTGGCCTCTTCCCGGCAATGGAAAGCGATGTGTAGAGTTGTTTAATAAATCTGCCGATAAGGACATTTTATTTTGCCAAGATAGTATTTATCTCCGCAAGGGAGTAAGTTACCAATTTGAAGGGCTTGTGAATAATCTTCAGGAATTTACCGCAGATAGTGTTACAAAAAAAACGGTTACCATTTCTATTTGTTTGTATAAGGAAAAAGATTTCTCCAGACCGCTTACGGAACAGACTATTGTAGTGAATACTGGTTATTTCAAAAATTATAAAGCTATCCTACCCGCTTTCAATTATGAAGGCCGTGGTACCTTTGCTATTGAAATTCATGCAGGAACCAAATTGAATGTGGATTTGTTATCCTTAATGCCAACCGATAATATAAAGGGTTGGCGAAAAGATGTGGTAACAGCCATGTTAGATAGCGTTCCTGTGGGGACTCTACGTTTCCCTGGCGGCTGTTTTGCCTCTACATATTTATGGCGTGATGGAATAGGTGATAAGCAGCAAAGAAAAATGATATTTGGTGCACTGTCAGATGGCGGAGGCAATGTTGTACAGGATGTAGGAACAGTTGAATTTTTAAACTTATGTAGACTTACAAACGCCTTGCCTGTATTAGACGTTGCAGTGATGCTCAATACCCCCGATTATGCTGCAGATTGGGTTGCATTTTGTAATGCGCCTATCAATGCGCTTCGCCACAGCGTAGGTTATAAAAAGCCATTTAGCGTAAAATATTGGGAAATGGATAATGAGCCTTATCGAAAATTTGATGCGATTACATATGCTCATAAATGTGTAGAGTTCTCAAAAGCCATGAAAAAAGTTGATCCTTCAATTAAAATAATTATGGCTAATTATTTTATTTACGGTCCTCAATTAAAGAAAATGCTTGAAATAGCAGGTCCATACATTGACATAGTAAATAAAAGGGAAAACCTAACATTTGAAGAATACAAGAAGACTTTAAATATAATCAATTCATATAACAAAGTACATGGGACACATATTCAAATGTGTGATACCGAGACAACTTTTCCATCGACAGCTGATAATGATGGAAGTGTTGATGGGCTAAATCATCAAATTAACGATGACACCACTTCGGAATTAAACAAGACCGTTCGTTGGGCCCATGGCATGAGTGGAATTAAGAACTACATAAAATTTCAAGATTTAGGAGGTAATTTTCTTTTTGCAAACTATTGGGCTTATGTCAATTCATATGGTGAAAATCTAATGAATGTAACTAAAGAAAATGTTTTTGTAAGTGCTCCCGGCAAGGCATATCGCTTTCTTGAATTAGCGAATTTATCGGTGCCAGTAAAAGTAAGTATTATCAGACCAGATAAAAAGATTATTGTGCAAGCCGGATGGAGCAAAGAAAAAAACAAGTTTATATTGATTTTGTTAAACTATAGCGATAAAATAGTTGCTCGAAATTTTGATCTTACCAAGCTTCATGTTAAATCTTTGGATTGTAATAAGAGCTATGCTGTATTTGCGAAAACTATGAACGATTTTAATGATCAAACCCATCCGAATGCAGTAAAAACGGAAATTTCCAGGCCTGTAATAAATGGTATACAGTTTCAATTAACAGCCAAACCTAACTCTGCTACATATTGGGAGTTTAACGTGGTTCGATAACTTTAAAGCGCTCATCATAATTGGGCGCGAAAATTACTTAAAGGTTATTTTTGTTGATTCGGTTTACAGATATTTTACGGCATTGATATCTTGAATGGCAATTTCTTATTTAAAAAGTATTTTCTAGTTCTACTTGTGAATCTCACTGGTAAAATGAAATTGGATATCTGGGTTGTTAGAGATTTCAGTATTTAAGAACCATTCACTTTGCGCTAAATAAACGGGATTGCCATCTTTGTCTTCGGCGGAGTTTTGTTGTTTAAAACGAAGAAACTCCTCCAACTTTTTATCCTCCTTGGAAGTAAGCCAACAAGCTTTGTAAAAAGGCAAAGTTCTAAATTCTACGGCTGCACCATATTCTTGTAACAAGCGATATTGGATTACTTCGAATTGTAATTCGCCCACGCAACCGATAATTTTTTTGTTACCGCCAAATTGCGTGAACAATTGCGCAACTCCTTCGTCGGTCAGTTGAGAAATACCTTTTTCCATTTGCTTTGTTTTCATCGGATCTTTATTTACTAACTCTTTGAAAATTTCCGGTGAAAAAGATGGGATACCGGTAAAGTAAAACCTTTCGCCTTCGGTAAGGGTATCACCAATTTTGAAATTACCTGTATCGAAAAGTCCTACCACGTCGCCAGGATAAGCATCTTCAATAATATCTTTGCTACGGGCCAAAAAGCTATAGGGGTTGCTGAAGCGAATATCTTTTTCTAAACGTACGTGTTTATAATATTTGTTGCGTTCAAATCTTCCGCTACAGACTCTTAAGAAAGCAATGCGGTCGCGGTGTTTCGGGTCTAAATTGGCATGTATTTTAAAAACGAACCCGCTAAATTTATCTTCACTGGCCGCGACTTCTCTAACGGTAGTTTCTCTATCTCTTGGTGTTGGTGCGATGCGAATAAAAGTATCCAGCATTTCTTTCACGCCGAAGTTATTAACGGCACTTCCAAAAAATACCGGAGCTACTTTTCCTTTTAAATAATCATCCACATCTAAATCTCCATAAACGCCATCTACCAATTCTACATCTTCCCGCAGAATATTGGCATCATGCTCTCCGATTTTTTTATCTAAAATTGAATCGTTTAAGTCTTTGATAACGGCGCTAGCATCTTCAGTTTTAGTGTTGGCAGCAAAAAGGATTAAATTCTTCTCATCCAGATTATATACACCTTTGAAGTCTTTACCACTATTAATAGGCAGGGTCATTGGATGTAAACTGATGTTGAGTTCTTTTTCTATTTCTTCCAACAAATCGAAGCGGTTTTTACCATCCCTATCCATTTTATTAATGAACACAATTACGGGTGTGTCGCGCATGCGACAAACCTCCATAAGGCGGCGTGTTTGATCTTCTACACCGTTTACGCTATCCACCACCAAAACAACGCTATCCACAGCCGTAAGTGTACGATAAGTGTCTTCTGCGAAATCTTTGTGACCGGGCGTATCTAATAAATTAATTAGAAAACCTTCATATTCAAATGTCATTACGGAAGTAGCAACAGAGATACCACGTTGCCTTTCAATTTCCATGAAATCGGAAGTAGCATGTTTTTTTATTTTGTTGCTTTTAACGGCGCCAGCTGTTTGAATGGCCCCGCCGAACAACAAAAACTTTTCTGTAAGTGTGGTTTTCCCCGCATCGGGGTGGGAAATGATGGCAAAACTCTTGCGCCTGTTAATTTCTTTTTCGTACTTCATAAGGTAAAATAGTGCGCAAAGGTAAAATATAATTTAGGAATAACGAATATTGAATAGTTTAGAACGTTAATTCCTAAATTATATGCATTATGAAGTATAGGCTATAGATGGAATGCCCTGTATTATACGGACTTTCCGGAAATAAGACGGAAGAGAATAGCGATGATAGCGAGAATCAATAGAATATGAATAAGACCGCCTACGTTGTAAACAAAGAAGCCTAAAATCCAACCGATAATTAAAATCACTGCAATGATGTACAATAGATTTGACATAGAATTAAATTTAGGATTGCAAAATAATACCTTAACTAACCTATAATACGCCAATCGTTAGTTATTAGATTATTTTGCAATATTCCTGCCAAAAATGAAACATCAATTTAATATAGGAGGCGCATGTTACATTAGTTCACTTAATTCTAACCAGCGCATTTCCTTCCCCTCAAGTGAAGAAGTTATTTCTCCGATGCGTTTACTATGCATGGATAGTGCATCGTAGCTGATATTTGAATCGCATAGTTCGTTTTCCAATTTCGATTTCTCGGCTTCTAGATCTGCAATTTCTTTTTCCAAGAGTTCAAATTCACGTTTCTCTTTGAAGCTCACGTTTTTTTTGGGAGTAGAAATCTCTTTTGGTTTTTGTAAGGGAATTTCTGTTTTTTGAGGCGGATTCCCTTTTTTGTTTTGTTCTTCTAATTTTTGTTGAATTCTGTACTGGGTATAATTTCCCGGAAAATCACGGATGTAACCGTCACCTTCAAAAACGAATAAGTGGTCTACCAACCTATCCATAAAATAACGGTCGTGTGAAACAATTAAAATACAACCTTGATAATCAGTTAGAAAATTTTCCAATACCGCCAAAGTGGGCAAATCCAAGTCGTTGGTAGGTTCGTCTAAGATTAAGAAATTTGGATTCCTGAATAAGATGGTTAGTAGCTGCAACCTTTTCTTTTCGCCACCACTTAAGGCATTAAGGTAGGTAAATTGCTTTTCAGGTGGAAAGAGGAAGAGCTCCAGAAACTGGGCTGCGCTTAGGCTTCCACCTTTGGCTAAAGGAAAACTTTCCGCGAAAGATTTCACATATTCTATCACGCGGAGGTTGTCTTTTATTTCCAAACCTTGCTGAGAAAAATTACCAAAAACCACCGTATCGCCAATATTTATTTTTCCACTATCTGCTTGTTCTAATTGCTGAATAATGTTGAGCAAAGTAGATTTCCCCATTCCATTTTTGCCAATTACACCTATTCGTTCGCCTTTGCTGAATGTATAGTCAAATCCTTTGATGATGGTCTTTTCACCATAACTTTTATAGATTTTTTTCAATTCGACCACTTTTCCGCCCAGACGACTCATTTTGGCTTCTAGCTGCAATTGGTTGTCTACAATCTTTTGTTTTGCTTTAGCTTCTACGTCGTAAAAATTATCCTGTCGTGATTTGCTTTTCGTTGTACGCGCTTTTGGTTGTTTACGCATCCATTCAAGTTCTTTGCGATATTCGTTTTTGGCTTTGTCGATGCTGGCCTGTTCACTTTCAATACGTGCGGCTTTCTTTTCCATGTAATTCTCGTAATCCCCTTTGTACACATACATTTGTGAACGTTCAAGTTCCCAAATTTCGTCACTTACAGCATCTAAAAAATAGCGGTCGTGCGTTACTAAAAGAAGTGTTACTTTTTCTTGATTTAAATAGTGCTCCAGCCACTCAATCATTTCTACATCCAGGTGGTTGGTTGGCTCATCCATCATTAGCAAAGTATGTTTGTGCTCAAAGCCAATATCTACAAGAGTTTTAGCGAGTGCAACCCGTTTGCGCTGACCGCCACTTAAAGAATTAACTTTTTGGTTAAAATTACTGATGTTTAGTTTGGCGAATATTTGTTGTATTTTGGCCTCGAAGTCCCAAGCATTGGATTCGTCCATTTTTTGCAGGGCATCTGTAATGGCGTCCCCATCTTCGGTTTCCATTGCTTGTTCATATTCTCTTATTACTTGTATTATTGGATGTGCATCGTGTAGCACATTTTCTAATACAGTCTTTTCTTCATCAAAATGCGGATCTTGTTCAAACAAAGCAACCGTAACGTCTTTGTGAATCCACAGTCTACCTTCATCGCAGGTTTCGTTTCCAGTTAATATTTTCAGTAAAGTGCTTTTACCCACACCATTGCGTGCAATTAAAGCAATTTTATCTCCTTCATTAATATGAAAAGAAATGTTGTTGAACAGTGGCGTGATGCCATAACTTTTGGTAAGCCCCTCGGCAGACAGATAATGCATTGCCGCAAAGATATAGTTTGAATGATGAATTACGAATTATGTCTGTTGAATTCCTAGCTTAACATTATTTCCCAAATTTATAACCAATTTTTATTTGCCCGTACCATTGCGGAGTTTGTTGTTCTTTGGCCTGTCGGCCTTCAAATATTACAGACGGACTAAAGGAAAAACGCTGCTTTGCATATTGCCATCCAAGTTGTTGCCTGTAGGCATATCTGTTGAGTGAGCCAGTAATTGGGCCTTTATTCTTTATAAATAACCCCCCTTGTACCGTAGCATTGTATAACTGATAGAAGAATTGCGGATAAAAATAAAAGAAACTCTCGAAACTTCGCTTTGCTGCATACTTTTTTTTGCTGATGCGCGATAGCCACAAAACACTTTGACTATTTTTTTCAAAGCGGCCTAATTGAAATAACATGCCCACATTTGCATTATCAAAAAAACTACCGGCATTGATTTTTATAATTGGTTTAAATGCCGTTGCATTTGTTTCAATTTTTGAGAAAATATTGGGTGACCATTTTAGAGCGACATTAGCACCAATACTCGTATTTAACTGAAATGGCCATTCAGTTGGAGAATAAGCACCAATAAATTTGTGTATAAATTTTTGTAATTGTTCACCTTGCGCCGGAGCTCCTATAACTCCCGCTAAAACATTCCATTCAAAAACCGATTCTTTTTTGGTAAAAATAGTCTGACCGTATTTCGCATAGAGCAAGGCTGTTACAGGTCTATCAATTTCTGAAGTCTTTTCGTAATCACCATTATATGCATTGTACATTAGTTGCCCAACTTCAATAGTGTGTATTTTTTTTCTTTCAGATTTCCCTATGATATTCAGATTAAAGGCTATGCCATTTGTGTAATAGCCATCGTTGCCCATCCAGAGGTAAGCATCGTTGTCTGAATTGATATTGACGTCATATTTATAACCCCGAACACTGTCTTGCTGCGCAGCTGAAAGAATTGGTATTAAGAGAAAAAAGAAATTAATTAATGCCGCCAATTTCATTTTAGCTATTCTTTTCTTGTCGTTCTTGGCTATTTATTCGTAAAACCAAGAACAGGTTATTGAAATTCCGCCTAAGATATAACTTTGTTTTGGAGTTGCCTTTAATTGAACAGATATTTTGAATATAGATATATGTCTGACCTGAGAACTATATAAGGCCTCAATTTGTCTAAAAGGATTTTAAAACCAATTTCCATCTTTCTCTTTTCCCTAATCAATCTTACCTTTGAATTCTTATTTTTACAAAATAGTATATTCATAATGAGAGCACTTGAGCACTTAATTTCTGAAGCATTAAAAGAAGATATTGGCGATGGAGATCACTCTGCGCTGAGTTGTATTCCTAAAGACAAGAAGGGGAAGGCTTTGCTAAAAATAAAGCAGGATGGCATTTTAGCCGGTATGGAAGTAGCGGAATCTATTTTCCATTTTGTAGAAAAGGAGGCGAAATTTATTTCGTTTAAAAAGGATGGTGAAGTTATGAGGTCTGGAGAAATAGCTTTTGAAGTAGAAGCCACTATGCAAACTATTTTGAGCTGTGAACGGCTTGTGCTGAATTGCATGCAAAGAATGAGTGGGATTGCGACACTCACACATCAATATGTAGAAAAGCTAAAGGGTTATCATACGAAAGTACTGGACACGCGTAAAACCACACCTAACTTTCGTTTATTAGAGAAAGAAGCTGTACGTATTGGTGGTGGTATTAACCATCGGTTTGCTTTGTATGATATGATAATGTTGAAAGACAATCATATAGATTTCTGTGGAGGTATTGAGCCGGCGATTAATAAAGCTTTTAATTATACCAAAGAAAAAAATCTATCTTTAAAAATAGAAATAGAAACACGTAACCTGAATGACGTCAAAGTAGTATGTGCAGCGGGAAAAGGGAAAGTTTTCAGGATAATGTTAGACAATTTTTCTCCAGAGCAAATTAGCGAAGCACTAGTGATAATTAATGGGGAATTTGAGACGGAAGCGAGCGGTGGTATTAATCTTGAGACGGTAGAAAGCTATGCTGCGACAGGTGTTGATTATGTTAGCGTAGGGGGATTAATTCATCAGGCTAAAAGTTTGGACCTAAGTTTGAAAGCAGAAATTAATGATTAATTAAGGGAGATAAATGAAAAAAAATACTAGTAACACCAGTGCATTTGTTTACAGCACCGACCCCAATTTCTCTCTTAATCAAGACGAAGAAAATGTAAAGACGTTATTGCCCCGAGACCAGAAATTACGTGTTTGGTTGGAAACAAAACATCGTGGCGGTAAGGCTGCATCAATTGTTGCCGGATTTGTTGGTTCGGAAGATGATTTGAAAGAATTGGGTAAAAGGATTAAAAATTTTTGTGGAACCGGTGGTACTGCTAAAGACGGGGAAATTATTATTCAGGGCGACCAGCGCGATAAGATATTACAGTGGCTGCAGAAGGAAGGTTATAAGCAAAGCAAGAAAGCCGGGGGCTAATTAATAAGGGACTGAAACTATAAGGAATGAGTGAGCTATCTCAGACCTTATTTCGCAAATTCTACAATATTTACTCTTTTCAACTGTGAGGCCTTTCAACATTTTAAACTTTTCAACGAAACAAAATGCAACTCAATCAATATATTGACCATACCATATTAAAACCTACAACGTTGATTTCGGATATTGAGAAACTATGTAGTGAAGCGAAACAATATCAATTTGCGGCAGTGTGTATACCTCCGCCATTTATAAGAAAAGCGAAAGAATTATTGCTTGGTAGTGCTGTAAAGACGGCTACGGTAATTGGCTTTCCTTTTGGTTATTCGGCCGTAGAGGCTAAGTTGGCTGAGGTATTGCTTGCGGTGGTGGATGATGTAGATGAACTAGATATTGTCATCAATTTGATCGCGCTAAAAAATAATGATTGGGAATATTTGGCCAACGAGATTAATTATCTTGTACCAATAATAAAAGAGAAAAATAAGGTTGTAAAGATAATTATAGAAAGTGGTGTATTGACGGACGAAGAAATCGTAAAGTGCTGCCAATTATATGGAGTTGCCGGGATCGATTATTTAAAAACCTCTACCGGTTACGCGCAGAACGGTGCGAGTGTACATGCGGTAAAACTGTTCCGTGAAAATTTACCGCCACACGTGCAAATAAAGGCATCGGGAGGTATTCGTGATTACGCTTTCGCAAAAGAATTAATTGAAGCCGGCGCGACAAGGTTGGGGTGTAGCTCGAGTGTGGCAATTGTTTCAGGAAAAACCGCCAACAGCGAATATTAAGATTATAATTATTTATGACCGTACATCTTCAATTTTATACTGAGGACTATTTTGCGCAAATAGAAGAATATCTTATTTCAGAAGATAGCTTGCAGATTACTGCGTCTCCGTTGAAATTGCTAGAAACAGCAAAAGTTAATAAAGATTATATTCCAATTGTGATCTTGGACCAAGATGACAGGCTGCTTATCGGATTCTTTGTGTTTAATCTTCGTCAAAGCACCTATCTAGAAATAATAAATAGAAACTGTATCTTACTAAGAGGGTTATCTTTGGATTATCGGTATATTGGTCAGGGTTTAGCCAAGCAGGCAATGCAATTAGTTCCGCAATTTGTGGCGCAACATTATCCGCTAATAAATGAAATTATTCTGGGCGTAAACGAGAATAATGAAATTGCCAGGAACTTGTATAGTGCTGTAGGATATTCTGCTATGGGAATTAGATCTCTGGGCAGGTCTGGATGGCAAGAGCTCCTGCACTTCATTTTGAAAAATTAAAATGATATTTATCAAATGTTGAAAGAAAAAATTAAAGCTTTAGCGGCGAAATACAAGGATGAATTTATTCAGGTTCGCCATCATTTGCATGCACACCCGGAATTGAGTTATCAAGAATTTAAGACATCAAAATTTGTTCAATCGAAACTCGCCGAATGGCGCATCCCATTTAGCATAAAAGCTACTACAGGTGTTGTTGGTCTTATTGAAGGTAAAAATCCTTCTTCAAGAATACTAGCTTTGCGTGCCGACATGGATGCATTGCCAATTTTAGAAGAGAATAACATTGAATACAAATCCTGTAATGTTGGTGTGATGCATGCTTGTGGTCACGATGTACATACAGCCTGTTTACTAGGTGCAGCCAAAATATTACAAGAAACAAAAGATGACTGGGAAGGAACCGTGAAACTAATTTTTCAGCCTGGAGAAGAACGGAATCCTGGCGGAGCTAGTTTGATGATAAAAGACGGCGTATTGGAAAATCCTGTACCACAAGGCATTATTGGCTTACATGTGCATCCGGGATTAGATTTTGGGAAATTGAGTTTTCGTAAAGGACGTGTAATGGCCAGTGCGGATGAATTATTTTTTACGATAAAAGCCGAGGGTGGTCACGCGGCTGCACCGCATATGACTGCTGATACTATTTTAATTGCTTCTAATTTAATTGTGAGTTTACAACAAATCATTAGTAGAAATTGCGACCCCCTGTCGCCATCTGTATTGTCTATTTGTTCTTTTCAAGGAGGAAATACGACAAACGTTATTCCGTCAGAAGTTCACCTCAAAGGTACTTTCAGGGCAATGGATGAAGCCTGGAGATATAAAGCGCACGAACTTATCCGCAAGCATGCAATAGGTTTGGTGGAGTCAATGGGCGCATCGGTCGATGTGTTGATTGATGTAGGGTATCCATGCGTAGATAATAATGATGAACTTACAGAAAATGCCTGGCATCTGGCGAACGATTTCTTAGGCGAAAAATTTGTAGAAGAGACTGAAATACGCATGGGTGCAGAGGATTTTGGGCATTACACACAGCAAATCCCTGGCTGTTTTTATCGTTTGGGTGTACGCAACGAATCAAAAGAAATTACACACAATGTACATACGCCCAAATTTAATGTTGATGAAAATGCGATTGAGACAGGCATGTCAATGATGGCTTGGTTGGGCGCAAATGCAGCAGTCTAAAAAGCCCTCTTTAGCCAGGAAAATAACAATTTGGCGTATATATTGAAGGCTTTTTGCATGTTTATTTAAAATATCTATACTGCCATTGCTTCTTATCTATACCTTCGTTATTATAAAAAACAATGTTATATGTCAACTGATTCCAAGAAACAAGATGCGTTATTATATCACAGTCAAGGCCGGCCCGGCAAAATTGAGGTGGTGCCGACTAAAGAAGCAAAAACACAAAGAGATCTGTCTTTGGCGTATAGTCCGGGTGTTGCAGAGCCTTGTATGGAAATTTTTAGAAATGAAGAAGATGCCTATAAATATACGGCTAAAGGAAATTTAGTAGCTGTAATCAGTAATGGAACGGCTGTATTGGGCTTAGGTAATATTGGTGCGCAAGCCGGGAAGCCGGTCATGGAAGGCAAGGGTGTATTGTTCAAAGTATTTGCTGATATCGACGTATTTGATATTGAAATAAACGAAACTGACCCTGAGAAATTTGTGCAGATTGTAAAGTCATTGGAACCCACGTTTGGCGGTATCAATCTTGAAGATATTAAAGCACCGGAATGCTTTTATATAGAGAAGCATCTGAAAGAACAGATGAAGATTCCTGTAATGCATGATGACCAGCATGGGACTGCTATCATTAGTGGCGCTGCATTGTTGAATGCATTGGAAGTTCAAGATAAAGATATAAAAGATGTACATTTTGTGATTAGTGGCGCCGGTGCGGCGGCAATGGCTTGTGTGCAAATATATGTTGCGCTGGGGGCACAATACAAAAATTTTACAATGTTCGACATTGATGGCGTGTTGCATAAAGGACGAACGGATTTGGGAGAAATAAGGGAAAAATTTGCAATAGATAATGCGAACACCACTTTGGCAGATGCTGTTAAAAATGCAGATGTATTTATTGGCCTTAGTGCGCCGAATGTTTTAACGCAGGATATGGTAAAAACAATGGCTCCTAAACCTATTGTTTTTGCCATGGCGAATCCTAATCCGGAAATAAGTTATGATGATGCGAAAGCTGTTCGCGACGATATAATTATGGCTACTGGTCGCAGTGATTATCCTAATCAAGTAAATAATGTATTGGGTTTTCCTTATATTTTTAGAGGTGCATTGGATGTACGTGCGACTCAGATTAATGAGGCGATGAAACTTGCTGCTGTAAAAGCTTTAGCGGACTTGGCCAAAACACCCGTACCCGATAGTGTAACTATGGCTTACACACAGAAAAATATGATTTTTGGGCCGGATTATATTATTCCTAAACCACTGGACCCACGTTTATTGGCAACTGTTTCACCTGCGGTAGCAAAAGCTGCAATGGAAAGCGGCGTAGCGAAACAGCCCATTACCGATTGGGAAAACTATACAGTCGAATTAAATAAACGCCTTGGTTTAGATAACCAGGTGATACGCGCTATCGGTGGCCGTGTGCGCAAAAATCCGAAGCGTATCGTATTTGCTGAAGCGGACAATCATAAAGTATTAAAAGCTGCTTCTGTGGTTTACGAAGAAGGAATTGGTTATCCTATTTTGTTGGGCGATAAAAATAAAATCGAAGCCATCGCTTCTGAGAACGGATTGAATATTGAGGAGTTTCCCATTATTAATCCAATGGACGAAAGTATGTTGGAGACGAGAATGAACTTTGCTGATTTATTTTTTGAAAAACGTCAGCGTAAAGGGTATAATTATCATGAGAGTAAAAAGCGCATGTTTGATCGTAACTATTTTGGTTGTATGATGGTGGAAACCGGCAGCGCAGATGCTATGATATCGGGGCTTACAAAGAACTATGCGGAAGCAATAAGAGCGGCTTTACAGGTGATCGGTGTTGAAAAAGGGGTCAACAAAATTGCAGGAATGTATTTGTTGTTGACTAAAAAGGGCCCTTTGTTTTTGGCTGACACTACTATTAACTTCAACCCCACGGCGGAAGAGTTGGCCGAGATTACTTTAATGGTCGCTCGTGAAGTGGGTAACTTCAATATTACGCCACGCGTTGCAATGTTGAGCTACAGCAATTTTGGGAGTAATCCATCGTCTGAAGCTAGATTGGTTGCGGAGGCTACTCGCATTGTAAAACAAAAAAATCCATCTTTGGTCGTTGATGGTGAAATGCAGGCATGGTTGCCCTTTAATAAAGAAGTTTTAAAAGAAAATTATGCTTTTAGTTCTTTAGTTGATCAAGATGTGAATACATTGATATTCCCTAATCTTACTTCTGGAAACGTCGCTTACAACTTATTGAAGGAGGTGGGGGATGCGGAGTTGATAGGTCCGATATTGCTGGGATTGAAGAAGCCTGTGCATGTGTTGCAGTTAGGAAGTTCAGTACGCAATATTATTAATATGGCCAATATCGCAGTATTGGATGCACAAATGAAATGTGCCAACCACAGCAATGAAGATTTGATAAAATCGAAATATTGGATGAAACTGAAAAAGACAATGGGTCTGGGATAAAACAAACTCATCATTTGCAATGAAATGGAGTGAAGTCTCTGGAGTAAGGAACCGGGGGACAATCTTCCAGTAAGATTGATTTTGCTGGTCTGAGATTGTAACTTCTCTGTTCGACATATGAAGTTCATTTATAGAGTTATGGAAGTAGATCAAGTGTTACCACATTGAACTGTAGCACTTAAAAAGTGTTAATAATTTTAAACCACAACTATACAGATGTGACATTTCATTAATCCTGCGGTAAAAAACTTTGTGCTACTTTATAAAAGTCTTAATTTGCGTGATATAAGATTTCTATGTTTTCTACCTTACTCACACATATCGGTCAGTATTTGTTAATGTTAAAGGCAATGTTCTCAAAGCCGGAAAATTTTAAGATGTACTGGAAGGAGTTCATGACCCAGTGCTATGAAATTGGCTATGGCTCTTTGCCGATTGTTGTAATTATTTCCATTTTTCTTGGTGCGGTTACTACCGTGCAAACAGCTTATCAGTTGGTGAGCCCACTTGTGCCTCAGGCCACTATTGCACAGATTGTGCGTGATAGTATGTTGTTAGAATTGTCTCCCACGGTCTTGAGCATTGTGCTTGCAGGTGTAATTGGCAGTAAAATAGCTTCTGAGTTAGGTAACATGCGCGTTTCAGAGCAGATAGATGCTTTAGAAATTATGGGTGTGAGTCCATCAACTTATTTAGTTTTTCCTAAAATATTGGCGTCCATCGTAGTGATTCCATGTTTGATTGTTATTTCCTTCGTAGTGGGCATTTGGGGTGGACGTATTGCAGGTAACTTTTCGGGCGTTATTTCAAATAATGTTTTTGATATGGGCGTAAGGAAAAATTTTAGTTCTTTTAGTGTGGTTTTTGCCTTGATAAAGGCATATACTTTTGCCTTTTTGATTAGTAGTATTTCTGCGTATTTTGGATATAATGTAAAAGGAGGCTCTCTTGAAATTGGCCGGGCAAGTACCAAGGCGGTAGTTGTAAGTTGTATAATGATATTGTTGGCAGATTATATCTTGGCTGCACTCCTATTGTAATAGTAGTGAAATTTCCATTTGGAGACAAATACTATTATTTCGATAAATTCTTAAATCAGATAAAATTGAAAGACTTAGATATAATAATTATTGGTGCAGGCCCTATCGGCTTGGCCTGTGGAATAGAAGCACAAAAAGCCGGGCTAAATTATGTAATTATAGAAAAAGGCGCTTTAGTAAATAGCCTTTTTAATTATCCCCTTTTTATGACTTTCTTCTCTACTGCTGATAGGTTGGAGATTGGTAACATTCCTTTTATGTGCCTCGCTCCAAAGCCTGGCAGACAGGAGGCTTTGGAATATTATAGAAGTGTAGCTAATAATAAAAAATTAAATATCAACTTATACGAAGAAGTTGAAAAGGTCGATAAGCAGGAAGATGAAAGTTTTATTGTGGTTACTTCCAAATCGGAATACAGAACCAAGAATGTAATTGTTGCCACTGGCTTTTATGATATTCCTATTTATATGAATATTTTGGGCGAAAACCTGTCCAAAGTCCGACATTATTATAAAGAGCCGCACGAATATGTAATGCAAAAGGTACTGGTTGTAGGGGCTAACAATTCTGCAGTAGATGCTGCCTTGGAAATATGGCGGAAAGGAGGTGATGTAACAATGGTTATACGCGGCGATCAAATTGGTGAGCGAGTAAAATATTGGGTAAAGCCCGATATTGAAAATCGTATTAAAGAAGGAAGTATTAAGGCCTATTTTAATGCAGAATTATTAGAGATTACAGATAAGGTAGTAAAGATAAAAACGGCGGAGAAAGAAATTATTTCTTTAGAAAATGATTTTGTTTTGGCACTTACTGGCTTTCGCCCCAATTTTGAAATGTTGCAAAATTTTGGCATTCAAATAAATCGACAAGAACAATGTTTTCCTACACATAATTTGGAAACGATGGAGACGAATATTGCGGGCCTGTTTTTGGCTGGTGTGGTTTGCGGCGGATTAAATACGCATAAATGGTTTATAGAAAATTCAAGAATACATGCTGTAAAAATTGTAGAATATATTTTGGGTAAGAAATTTCTATAATGTTATCCTTTTAAAGTACGGTCTTTCTCTCTATAATTAAGGGAGCTGAGGAAAATGTATAAGGATAATTACATGCAAAGGAGCAATTATTTTGGATGTTTCATATTGTGGTTCCAGATGATTAAAAACAGATAGGTGAAAAAAGAAAAGGTGGTGCAACAAAACAATAGTAATGATGTAATAGAGGTAGTTGGTGCGCGTGAACACAACTTGAAAAACATCGAGCTATCTATCCCTAAAAATAGAATGGTGGTTTTTACCGGTGTTTCAGGAAGCGGTAAATCGTCTTTAGCATTCGATACTTTATATAACGAAGGTCAGCGTCGTTATATGGAGAGTTTTAGTGCTTATGCACGCCAGTTTATGGGCGATATGGAGAGGCCGGATGTTGATAAGATTTCCGGACTAAGCCCAGTAATTTCCATTGAACAAAAAACTACAAATAAAAACCCCCGTTCAACGGTAGGTACAGTTACTGAAGTATATGATTTTTTGAGGTTGCTATATGCGCGTATTGGAGAAGCTTTTAGCTAAAACACGGGGAAAAAGATGGTGAAGTTTAGTGAAGAAGAAATTGTAAACGATATTTTTCAAAAACAATTCGATAAAAAAATAACGATACTTGCGCCGGTAGTTCGTGGTCGAAAAGGCCATTACCGAGAACTTTTTGAAGAAACACGAAAGAAGGGGTTTGTAAAGATGCGCATTGATGGAGAAGTACAGGACATCAAGCCCAACATGCAACTGGATCGGTATAAAATTCACGATATTGAAATTGTTGTCGATCGTTTGCAAGTGACGGACGCGATGAAAGTGCGGTTGTCGCAAAGTGTTCAGCAGGCCCTGAAGATAGGGAAGGAATTGGTTTTTATTTTGATGAATGATACGCAAAAAGTAGAACAGTATTCTAAACAATTGGTTTGCGCAGATACAGGTATCAGTTACGAGGAACCATCTCCTAATTCTTTCTCCTTTAATTCTCCGTATGGTGCTTGTCCGCGCTGCAAGGGTTTAGGACAAGTATATGCTATTGCTACGGAATTATTAATGCCCGATCTCTCATTAAGCATCAAGCAAGGCGGTCTGGCGGCATTAGGTGAAGAACGCAATGCGAGTGTGTTTCAGCAGGTCGTATTATTTGCTAAAAAGCATAAAATAAGTTTGGATAAGCCTCTGAAAGAATTAACCAACGAGCAACTTGATTTATTATTATATGGTGATGGAGACGCCATTCATAGCATCGAGATTGATATGAATGATGAAACTATTCCACAAACTTATACGGGTAGTTACGAAGGTATTATACCTATGTTGAAACGATGGTTTACTTCTTCGGGGAGCACCGACTTTTTACGCGATTGGGTGCAAAAATTTATGGAACTTAAATCGTGTTCGGTTTGTGAAGGACAGCGATTAAAAAAAGAAAGTTTGTGGTTTAAAATTGATAAAAAAAATATCGCTGAATTAGGGGAAAAAGACCTAGATAAGTTATTTGATTGGTTTGCAGATATTGAATCGAGATTGTCAAAAAAACAAAACGCGATTGCAAAAGACATTTTGAAAGAGATCAGAGAGCGATTACAATTTTTATTAAATGTGGGACTTACTTATCTTACTTTAAATCGACCGACCCGTACCTTAAGCGGTGGCGAAAGTCAGCGGATAAGGCTTGCGACCCAAATAGGATCTCAGTTACAAGGCATCACCTATATTTTGGATGAACCATCCATTGGTCTGCATCAGAGAGATAATCATCGATTGATTGAAGCATTAAAACATTTGCGTGACATAGGGAATAGTGTCTTGGTCGTTGAACATGATAAAGATATTATGCTGGCATCGGATTATTTAATTGATATTGGCCCGAGAGCTGGAAAGCATGGTGGAACTATTGTTTTTGCGGGAACGCCTAATGATGTTTTGCATGCTAATACTGATACGGCTAAATATTTGAATGGAACGAAAAGCATTGCCGTTCCTAAAGAGCGTAGAAAAGGCAATGGTAATTTTATTGAAATCAAAGGTGCGAAAGGCAATAATCTGCAAAACCTGAATGTGCGATTTCCTTTGGGGAAATTGATTGTTGTTACAGGTGTTAGTGGTAGCGGCAAATCCACTTTGATAAATGAAACATTGTATCCGATACTTTCTCAATATTGTTACAAGTCAAAAACAAATCCGCTGGAATATAAGTCGGTGAGAGGCTTAGAGCATATAGATAAAGTAATTGAAATTGATCAGTCGCCTATTGGTCGTACACCGCGCAGTAATCCTGCAACTTATTGTGGTTTTTTTACTGATATTCGACTGTTGTTTGCTGCGTTGCCGGAGTCGAAAATCCGTGGTTACAATGCTGGCCGTTTTTCTTTTAATGTCAAAGGTGGTCGTTGTGATGTGTGTGAAGGCGGTGGTATGCGTGCAATAGAAATTAAATTATTACCAGATGTATACGTGCCTTGTGAAAAATGTAATGGTAAAAGATATAACCGGGAAACGCTGGAAATCCGTTACAAAGGGAAGTCTATCAGCGACGTCTTAAACATGACGGTAGATGATGCTGTAGAATTCTTTCAAGCCATTCCTTCTTTATTTAGAAAAATAAAAACCTTGCAGGATGTGGGTTTAGGTTATATTCATTTGGGCCAATCGGCTGTAACGTTGAGTGGTGGTGAAGCGCAGCGCGTAAAACTTTCTACGGAGTTAGCTAAAAAGGATACAGGTAAAACATTTTATATTTTAGATGAACCAACTACCGGATTGCATTTTAGCGACATACAACACCTATTGAATGTGGTCAATAAGTTGGCGGATAGAGGTAATACAGTTTTAATTATCGAACATAATTTAGATGTGATAAAAGTGGCCGACCATATTATTGATCTTGGCCCCGAAGGCGGCAGTGGGGGAGGTGAAATCTTATTTGAAGGTACACCGGAAGCCATGCTGAAAATCAAAAAAGGATTTACCGTTACATATTTAAAAGAAGAAATGATCCAAAAATGATTATAAGACGACTAATGATGGCTCATGGTGGCATGCAGCCATAAGGGTGTTTGATTTAGTGGATAAAAAATAGCTTGACTTTCTTATCGCTTATTCTTCAAATTCTTCGTTTTCCGGTTCGCTTCAAGCAAATATATCCACATAGGATTTCCTAGGCCAAGCGAATGGACCTGGGACCAGGGGCTATTGTTTACTGTCCCAAAGTAAATTCTCAAAAGCTATTTGGAGGTCTATTGATACGCTTTTATCCAAGGTTATACGACAGAAGAAAGGGTTTCCACGTTTCCACATTCTATATTATGGCAGCCTGGACGGTAATGATATAGAATGATTATAGGAACGACTAAATTATGGAAATGATGTTTGAACTTACGCTAATAGGAGATGGGGGCTTAAATTATTTGGCAGGTTTTGAATTTCTATTCGAAGGCCTTTCGCTTCTGTTGTTGTTGGGTCTTTGTTTTTTAAAGTTTGGTTGAGGTTGTTTTGGTAATATTCGTTGTGCCAATGCACCTGCTTCAATAGGATAAGGATGGCCTTCCATTATGGGGATACTTTTGCCGATTAATTTTTGAATATCTTTTAGTTCAGTTCTTTCTTCTATATCGCAAAAGGAAATTGCAGTACCCAGGTTCCCTGCTCTGCCTGTGCGTCCGATCCGATGGACATAAGTTTCTGGAACATTGGGTAAGTCATAATTAAATACATATTTTAAATCATCGATGTCAATGCCTCTGGCGGCAATATCTGTAGCCACTAAAACGGTTAGTTCTCCAGTTTTAAATCCCTTCAAAGCATTCTGACGATTGTTTTGACTTTTATTTCCATGAATTGCCGCCGCTTTTATATTCGCATGATGCAACATTTTGACTACTTTGTCGGCGCCATGTTTGGTACGTGCAAATACGAGAGCAGTTTCTATGGAAAATTTTTTCAGTAGATGCAATAACAATTTCGGTTTGTCAGCTTTATTGGTATAATAAAGACTTTGCTCTATTTTATCGACTGTAGAAGAAGGAGGTGTTACGGCGACTTGTGCAGGATTTGAAAGCAGAACTTCAGCTAATTTTTGAATTTCCGGCGGCATCGTCGCAGAGAAGAATAGTGTTTGTCTATTAGCCGGAAGTTTTAGAATAACTTTTTTTACATCATGAATGAAACCCATATCCAGCATGCGATCTGCTTCGTCTAATACAAAGATCTCTAAATGCTTTAAGTTTATAAAACCTTGTCCCATGAGGTCTAATAATCTACCCGGTGTTGCAATTAATACATCCACACCACTTTTAAGTTTATTGGTTTGATGCAACTGAGAAACGCCACCGAAGATTACAGCATGGGAAATGCCTGTGTACTTGCCATAGGAGGCAAAACTTTCATCTATTTGAATAGCCAATTCTCTGGTCGGTGTGAGTACCAAAACTTTTATTCCTGGTACAGCTCTTTTGGCTGTGTAAAGAATTTGTAAGATGGGGATAGCAAAAGCTGCCGTTTTTCCGGTTCCTGTCTGGGCACATCCCAATACATCTCTTCTTTCCAATACTAAAGGAATGGCTTGAGACTGAATAGGTGTAGGATTGCTGTATCCTTCTGCTTCTAATGCTTTGAGGATCGGATCGATAATCGATAAATTTCTAAATGGCATTGCCTGTTTAATATTAATATAAAGCTGGGAGACGTTGTTTTTTCTGAGTCAGCGAAGTGTATTTTAAATCCACGAGGCTAACAACTTGCCAAAAAGTGAGTGGAATACCGCAAAGTTAGTTCTTATTAGCCAAAGAATTTCTTTTGTAAGCAGTTGTACTGAAATCATCGGCAATACAGAAGATCTCATTTGGGAAAGGCATTAAGTTGGCATGTAATCTATTGCTTTATTTCTTAGCTTAACCAGTAAATAAATGCAAATTGTATTATTCATATATTTCTGGGTTGGCTACGAAAGGCATTCGTTTGCCTTGAAGTCCCGCAATAATATTTTGCGCGGCACGATCGGCCATAGCGGCTCTTGTTTCAATTGTAGCTGTGCCAATATGCGGTAATACACAGACCGTCGGCATAGATAATAAAGGGCTGTCTTTTCTTATGGGCTCCGGATTCGTGGCATCCAAGCCTGCACCCCATATAGAACCTGTTTGCAGGGCGTCAATTAAATCTTGTTCCTTGTGTAATCCACCTCTTGCGGTATTGATAAAGATAGAAGTAGGCTTCATTTTCTGAAAGCTAATTTTGTCAAAGATGTTCTTTGTTTTGTCTGAAAGGTTCGCATTGACAGATAATACATCACTTTGATGCAATAATTCTTCAAAGGAAACATATTGTGCATCAAGTTCTTGCTCCGCCATTTTATTGCGATTCCTATTGTGATAGATGATTGACATATTGTATGCCGCTCTGCATTTCTTTGCCAAATCCATTCCTATTCTTCCTAGCCCGAAAATGCCCAAAGTTTTTCCGTAAATTTCTATGCCTAAATTCGCTGTAGGTTCGATAAAATCCCATTTCCCATCGATAATCTGGTTACTCATATAAAATGCTTTTCGCGAAACAGCTAGCATCAAAAAAAAAGCAATGTCAGCTGTTGCAGCACTTACTACATCTGGAGTATGCCCAATTGCCATTTTATATTTATTGGCAGCGGCAATGTCTACATTATCGAATCCTACAGATAATAAGGAGATGGCTTTTATATTAGGGCAAGCTTTAAAAAACGCTTCATTTAATTCGTTGGGCCCGGCACTTAAAAATGCATCATATTTCTGGCAGATTTCTATTAATTTTTCTTGATTTAATTGAACTCTTTTTGCATACTGATCTACTTCCAGCCCAGCCTTTTGCATTAATTTTACACCATTCTCTGGAATAACTCTTGAACTAAAAACTTTCATATTTTATAATTTTTCCTTCTAGATTCATTGTAATTTATACAGATAAAGGTATTACAGCTGTTGCAGAAGAACAAATGCCGTTCAATTGAATCACTATTAATTCGTTGAAAAATAACATACAAAATCCCGAATGTTAGAGCCCACATTCAGGATTTCTTACGGAACTGGTTTGACATTAATTGCTCATTTTTTCGGCTAGTTTTATGGCATTGTACAAGTTTACTATGCCTCCAGAGATGCAAAGTGATTGCATAGAAACCTCCTTCCCTGTTGCGGGATTGGTAACCGGAAAATCTATCTTAGTGACAGATTGCATAATGATCTTTTTTACTTGGGGGGCGGTAAGCTTGGGAAAATAAGAACGAATAACTGCTGCAACACCCGCTACTACTGGTGATGCCATACTTGTACCGCTCAATTGTCCATAACTATTTTTGCCAGGAAGGGTAGAATATATTTGTACGCCGGGTGCAAATACGTCTACCGCTTTAGCACTAAAATTTGAAAACTCTGCGACGAGATCTTCTTTCATTGCACCACTTGCGCCCACGGTAATCATATTGTTAAAGGATTTACTGTCGTTTTTCCCGTAAAATTGAGTTGGAAAATTTGGGTCATCCGTCATGTCGGTGCCATCATTACCTGCTGCATGCACCAGCAATACATCGTGTTTTTGCGCATATTTAAATGCGTCTTCCACCCATTTACGATTAGGGGATAAACCTTTTCCAAAGCTCATATTGATAACTTTAGCTCCGTGATCTACCGCAAAACGAATGGCTAAGGCAATATCTTTATCGTGCTCATCACCATCAGGTACGGCTCTTAGTTCCATTAGCGCAACATTATCTGCAATGCCATCCATACCTAAATTGTTGTTTCTTTCAGCCCCTATGATACCTGAAACGTGCGTGCCATGCATTACATCACCTGCATCCACATTGCTATTGCCATAATATTTATCTTTAAAATTATTATAGTCATCTTTAACCACATCTGCACGATAATTTGGAGGTGGTGTAATAGGTAAAGTGGTCGCTATAATTAAACTATCTTCTAATTGTTTGAGCGCATTGGGTAATTCGACACTGTTCGTTCCCGACGCCACTTTTGCAAATAGGATACTATAGATTTGTTTTTCTGCGCTCGTTTTTCTGTCAATAGGGTCATAAGCCTTAACATCCTCTAATGTAAAGGAATCTTTGAGCATTAATTGTTTAAAATCGCTGATTCTAGGTAATAGAGCCGATAAGCTATGTAAAGATTTTGCTTCTTTGTATTGGGGTGACAATGTTAACTCAATAGTTCTTGCTTTTAGCCATTGGCTGTATAGTGCGCGATTTTTCTTTTTTACCTGATGAACATCTTTCACATTTTCAAAAAGTGGTTTGTATCTAAAGTAAACACGGTCTGCGACATACGAATCTTTGGTTACATTGACTGTATCATTTTTGCCACCCAAAAAATTCCACCCGTAATAATCATCTACATAACCATCTTTATCATTGTCTATTCCATCGCCGGGTATTTCTTTTGGGTTATGCCAAATTACATTTTTTAAATCTTCTTGTGCAGTATCTGCCCCTGCATCCACAATGGCCACGATTACTTTCTGAGATGTCTTGTTTTTTAATAAATCGGAATAAGCCTTGTCAGCGCTGATGCCATACACGCTATCAGTCGCATAATCGAGCATGTGCCAGTTAAGAGGGACTGCTTTCATTTTTTGAGCATGACTTTGAGTAGTCATGAAAGCAATACATAATAATAGTAAT
>NZ_JBNQGD010000284.1:0-6604 GCF_050436765.1 Arachidicoccus sp.
GTCACTCTCGGCATCTTTAATAATTTATAACGGTTTTATAAATATTATAAAGATGCTAGCCAAATTGGCTTTTCTATGTCGGATAATGATGGAACTAATGGTTTCCCGAAAAACCAGAATATATATTTCGACAATATTTGTAGTGCCGTTAGGCTTACTGAAAAGGATGTTACTGTGGCTATTAAAATTAAATTAAAAAGACCCATTACCAGAGATTATAATGATGGCTCTGGCGCAGAGATTAGAGACTATGTGTATTTATATATGGACTGGATCTTAGAGCCAAACCTATTAGATAGAATGATAAAGGCTTTTAACGATTTAGGTTCATATAATTGCCCGCCGGTAAAAGAAGTATATTAATAAATAATGGTAGGGTCCGCACAAACTGGTTATTCACTGAAAAAGAACTCGTAAGCTAAAAAGGGGTAATAGAATAGACAAATCAAAATTAAATTTATATGAAAAAGGGAATATTTCTATTTTGTGTTTTTTTACTACTTTCTGCAAACATATTTTCTCAATCTTATTGTTTTGCTTATACCTCAGATGACCGAGGAGCATATTCTACTAACAATGTTTTGTATGTAAGTAAAGTATTTGACGGTGATGATTTTACCGGAGGTAAAGATAATATGGATAACATAAAATGGAGCATAAAAGAATCGCTGAAAGATGTAGGGAAAAAACTCTTTGGTAGTCAATCTTACCAATATAAGTTCAGCTTTATAGCAACAAACAAGGATGGCTATCGGTTTGTGAACGCTTATCAAGCTGGTGAAGAGCGAAAAAAAATTATTACGCAATATAAAAATAAAGGCTATAAAGTAATAGAATTTAAGGTAGAGCCACAATAAATATTTAATAATAAGAATTCATGAAAAAAACTCTTTTATTGTTTCTAATATTTTGTAATACGATTTTTGTATTTGGGCAGAACAAACTTACTTTATCTAGGTTGAATTCTACTATCCAAACATTTTTTAATAATTATGTTTCTGCGGCCGAACTTATAAATACTAATTCCGAAATTGAATATACTTTAGCTTGTGGCATAAAAGATGGGAATGATTGGGATTGGAGACCTGGCGATTATTATGCTTACTACTCTGTTTTTATTGATGGGACACAGCTACATGCTGACGACTTGTTTCATTATGATAGTTATGAGGTAAAAGTAGCAGGTTGTAGCCTTATTTTCAAAGCCAAGGGTTTGTGGGGCTGTTCCCATAATAAGACCATTTTAGATAGTCACCTGGTTCTTAAACGAATTCCTATTAAAGGGATAAGAGATGTTAGAGCAATTAACCGTGGATCGCCTTTTTCTCACGGTTGTGGAGGCACACATTATTTTCCTACTCTTGAAATAGATTATATAGATACAGATAATCAAATAAAAACAATTGACATTCCTCTAAATGAAGAGGCAAACGCTGACCAAGCTTCCACACTAGTAACGTTACTTAACCTCATTGTTGAAAATTATTGTGATGTCTACTAAATACATCTGTTACTTAGAGAAGGTTTCTCGGTAAACAACAAAATCTCGTAAGCCGAAAAGAGACTAATAGAGTAGGCATTATATTTTAAAAATAATCCAAATGAAATCGATAAAATTTCTCCTTTTAATTACAATTGTACTGATGTGCTTTGCGTCATTTTCATTTACAACAAACTTTCAGAAAAACGAATGGGGTGAATGGAAACACAATGTTGGCTACCCTGAAATAGAATATAGAGTAAGAATAGCATCATATAATGAGTATGCGGAAAAATGGCAATGGGACATGCAGTTTAGAAATACTTACGACGAAACCATCACTTTCAATTATGGTTATTCAAATTTAAGTTCGACTTGCAAAACAGACCATACCATATGGAAGCTTAAGGCAAGGCAACAATCAAGTATAAGCAGTGCTTTAGTAGCGTCAAGCAGTATTATTTACATTTGCATAGATAAAGAAATAAAGGGCGATAGCCAATAAAATCATTATCTGCTTTGTATAATTAAAATAATAGAATAATAAAGATTATTCACAAATTCTCATTGGTTGCAAAGAAAAAGGCCGATAACGACGGCGTGTATTTTATTTGACAAACCTAAAACGCTTATCCCTTACACTAAATACCCAAACAAAATATCGTCTTTATTCAATTCTGTAAAGTCAATATTGTATTTTTTCATTCGTTCAATTAAAGAACCATAATCATTTTTATCTATGAGCTCTATACCGACCAATGCCGGACCATGTTCTTTGTTGGTTTTGTGTACATATTCAAAGCGAGAAATATCATCATTGGGGCCAAGGACCAAATTAAGGTATTCACGTAACGCGCCCGGACGTTGTGCAAAGCGAATCAGGAAATAATGTTTCAATCCTTCATATTGTAGAGATAGCTCTTTAATTTCGGGCATTCTGTCGATATCATTGTTGCTGCCACTGACAATGCAAACGACGTTTTTACCTTTAATCTCCTCTTTAAAATCGTCCAAGACAGCAATGGATAAGGCGCCTGCGGGCTCTACAACTATCGCATCTGTATTATACAGTTGCAAAATAGTGGAACAAACTTTTCCTTCATCTACCAAATGGCATTTTCCTCTTATTTGTTTGAAAATTTCAAAATTTAAACACCCTATTTCTTTTACGGCAGCTCCATCGACAAAACGATTGATAGAGTCCAGGAGTACCGGATGATCGGCTTTTAAGGCTTCTGTTAAAGAAGGCGCACCTAAGGGTTCAGCACCTATAATTTTTGTATGGGGTGAATGCTGTGTAAAATACAACCCTACGCCTGCAGACAGCCCGCCGCCGCCCACCGGTACAAACAAATAATCAACATTTGGCTGATCTTCCAAAATTTCTATGGCTACCGTCCCTTGCCCTTCCACTATTTTTTCATGGTCGAAAGGAGGGATGAATGTCATATTGTGCTCCTTCGTGTATTCTTTGGCTGCATTCGCACAATCGTCAAAAGTATCACCAATTAATTTTATCTCAATATGGTCTCCGCCAAACATTTTTGTCTGTTGGATTTTTTGCTTGGGCGTAATGCTCGGCATAAAAACCACCCCCTTTATGTTCAGTCTATCGCAGCTGAAAGCAAAGCCCTGTGCGTGATTACCCGCACTTGCACATACGACTCCATTTTTAATTTGATCTTCGGTTAAAGTACTGATCATATTATACGCACCCCGAATTTTGTAAGAGCGTACTGCTTGTAAATCTTCTCTTTTTAAATAGACGTTACAATCGTATTTCCTTGACAATACGGCATTGCGTTGCAATGGTGTTCTATTGACAACGCCTTTTAAGCGCTTTGCGGCTTTTTCGAATTCTATATTCATCTGTCAAATGTAAAAAGTAAAAAGCAATTACTTATTAGTTATTGGAAATTTAGACTTATATTTTAAAATAAGCGCAGTTGCTCCCCCGGCCTTTTAAATTGTGCCGCTTCCAATTCCCAACGTTCATCGTTTAGATGATATAATTGGTTGTATTTTTTGTATTGCTGTCGAACCAGATCGGCAATTGGCCCTTCTCCTCGCATTCTTGTGCCATACCTTGAATCGTTAACTTGTCCTCCATGTCCTTGTTCAATTAAATGCCAAACTTTATCGGCTCGGTCAGGGAAATTTTTATATAACCAATCGTGAAATAGTAATTTGATAGCACCATTTAAGCGAATAAATGTATATGCTGAGAAAGTAGCCCCGGCCTCACTTGCCGCTTTCATGATATGTTGCATTTCGTGTTCATTTAAACCGGGAATCATTGGTCCTAACATTACACCCATGCGTATTCCCGCCTCACTTAATTCTTTTATCACATTTAATCTTTGTTTAGCGGTAGTGGTTCGCGGTTCCATACTCCGACGGATCTTTTCATCGAAAGAGGTTATAGAAATAAGAATGCTTACCAATTTTTTCTTTGACATTTCTACTAGCAAATCTCTGTCGCGTAATATGCCTGAATTTTTTGTAATCATGGCCACTGGCTGGTTAAACTCGTTGCAAACTTCTAGTATTTGTCTTGTGAGCATAAATTTTTTCTCAGCAGGCTGGTAACAATCTGTATTTCCGCTAAGGGAGATGGGCACTGCTTCCCATTTTTTGTTCATTAAAAATTTACGAAGCAATTGTGGCGCATTCTTTTTGACCAATATTTTTCGCTCAAAGTCAAGACCAGCACTATATCCCCAGTATTCAAAAGAGTTACGAGCATAGCAATAAATACAACCGTGTTCACAACCTTGATAGGGATTCATGCTATACATCATGCTTAAATCCGGGCTATCTACTTTATTGACAATGGATTTAGCCTCTACTTCAATAAACTGTGTAGCAACGTTCGGGTCGCTCCAATCATCTATGCCTTCTATGTGTTCGCGCACAATTTCATTTTTTAAGAAGCGATTTTTTGTATTGACTTGGGCACCACGTCCTTTTAAATAAGTTTCGTTCGTTTTTGTTTCTTCCCTTTCGTAATTCATAAAAATATTTTTAAATTGATTAAAAAAGTAATGTCTGCTGAACCTGTTCCGGTTTTCCTTCAAAACAAAAATTTCTTACGATTTGATATTTACTTTTCATATCTCTACGTTTGAGTAGTGTCATTTCATTGACCATAAATTTTGCCAAGAAGTCTTGTTGATGCCATTGCAGCCAACCCTGCTCAAATTGCCAGGGCAGCAATTTTCTCGCCAGTGTAATATGTGGTTCGGTAATGAAATGCGGTTGGAAATCTTTATCAATTTTTAAGGGCAGGTGGAGGCCGCGCAAGCTTTTCACCAGATCAATAATTTCATTTTTCGTTTGCACACTAAAATAAATAGTGTGCGACGGAAAACTGCCGAAGCCATTTAATTGAACGGGAAAAGGAGTAATACCTCTAGCAAAATTGTTGATTCTTCTTATGCATAGCGACTCAATAGCGGCTAGGTGAAAAAATTTTATTAGGGTAATATGCGGCTTGGAATAAAGGCAGGACGGACATTCATATTTTTTAGCAAAATATTTTTTCTGTTCCATTATTTTTTCATTCACCGATTCATCGGGATGGAGAATAAGCAGATAGGTATAAAGATTCGTTTTGAGGTCTTGGGGTGTATAATTCATAACTAAATATTTTAGCTAAAATACTACTAAAAATATTAGCATTGAAAATTTATACACTATATTTCCGAGCTACTAAAAATGGGCCTCAATTATAACTCATTACGGATGAATTAAAATAAAATGCATCGAGACAATCTACGATGCAAGGTAATTTTCATTTAAAACAATAATTTTTGAAGACTTTAGCTTTTATGCGTCATTCGGGTAGAAACGGCGAATCTGTTCCATCCATTAATTGTGATGATTTGCATAATGATTTGAGCTAATTTTTTCTCTCCAAAAATAGATACAGCCTGATCATATGTTTCGTCTTTCACCCCTTCTTCGCCAAGGCGGGTAAGTTCATCAGTCAGTTGCAATGCGGCTCTTTCTTCTTCAGAGAATAAAGGTGATTCACGCCATGCGCTAATGGCATAAATGCGCTTTTCTGTTTCTTTGTTTTCTCTGGCTTTTAATGCATGCATCTCTATGCAATAGGCGCAGCCATTGATCTGCGATGCCCTTATTTTAATTAATTCTTTTAATAGAATATCCAATTCGGACTGGGCCATATACTCTTCTAAACCACGCATAGCCTTGTAAGCGGCAGGGTCGAGTTGTGCTAAATTCATTCTTTGTTTCATTACATTTTCGTTTTTAAATAAAAAGGTTTGAGATTTTCATCCCAAACCTCTTTATAGAATAAATAATTACCTGAAAAATTAATTGTTTTCGGGACGCAAACTTCTAACAGTTTTTCCGGCCTGCCACAATTCGCTTTCACGCAATTCTTTCAATTCAGCATCTAATTTTTCGCGATAATCTACTTGAGAGTTCAAGTCGATAGAACGTTGAGATTCTTTTCCTGTAGCTTTGATATAAATCGTTGAATACCGGTAATGTTGCATCACGGAATTTCTTCCACCAATCCAACGCACCACGTTGTGCCGTTGTAGAGCAGTTGGCATACATCCAATCCATGCCATTTTCGGCAACCAATGGCATTAACGATTGTGTCAATTCTTCTACCGTTTCATTGAATGCTTCTGATGGAGTGTGACCGTTTGAGCGTAATACTTCATATTGCGCAGCAAAAATACCTTGAATGCAACCCATTAAGGTTCCACGTTCACCGGTAAGATCGCTGAACACTTCTTTTCTGAAATCTGTTTCAAACAAATAACCGCTTCCAACAGCGATACCCAAAGCAATAACGCGATCTTTTGCTTTTCCGGTTGCATCTTGGAACATAGCGAATGAACTGTTCAATCCACGCCCTTGCAGGAACATACGACGCAAAGAAGTTCCAGAGCCTTTTGGAGCTACTAAGAATACATCAACGTCAGCTGGAGGAATGATGCCTGTTTGTTCGTTAAAAGTAATACCAAATCCGTGAGAGAAATATAATGCTTTACCTGGAGTTAAATGTTTTTTTACAGTTGGCCATAAAGCTATCTGCGCAGCATCGCTTAATAAATAGCAAATAACGGTTCCTCTTTCAAGCGC
>NZ_JBNQGD010000285.1:0-1277 GCF_050436765.1 Arachidicoccus sp.
AATGTAAGTAAAAAACGTCACCAGGATATGCTTCACGGCCAGGGGGTCGGCGTAACAATAATGACATTTGGCGATAAGCAACTGCTTGTTTACTTAAGTCATCGTAAATAACTAATGCATGCATAGCGTTATCACGAAAGTATTCACCAACAGTACACGCAGTATATGGAGCTAAGTACTGTAAGGGCGCCGCTTCAGCTGCTGTAGAAGCAACAATGACGGTGTGATCAAATGCTGAAGAGCGTTGTAGTAAAGAAATTAATTGAGAAACTGAGCTTCTTTTTTGCCCAATAGCACAGTATATACAATACAACGCATTTTTAGGGTGCTTTTTATTTTCCGTTTTTTGGTTTAAAATTGCATCAATAGCGATAGTTGTTTTACCGGTTTGACGATCACCAATAATTAGTTCACGTTGACCGCGTCCAATAGGAATTAAAGCATCAACAGCTTTTACTCCAGTTATCATTGGCTCATTTACGGGTGCACGATAAATAATTCCGGGAGCTTTGATATCAACACGTTTCTGATCTAAGCTATCCGACAAATTTATGCCACCATCAATCAAATCGCCCAAAGAATCTACAACGCGCCCCAATAACTGTTTACCGGCAGGAACACTAATAATGTTTCCGCGGCCAATGACTAAATCACCTGGTCGTACTTTTCTTTCATCTCCGAATAAAACCGCACCAACCGAATTTAAATTCAAATTTAGTGCCATACCTCGGACAGAAATTTCATTATTAGCACCTATAAACTCAAGAGTCTCTCCTGACTTAACACGTTTTAAGCCGCTTATTAATGCGACACCATCAATCACGGAAATCACTGTTCCACGCGATTCTTGTTTTTTTATTATATTTGTTATATTAGTATCTAGTTCAAAATCTGATATATTCATTATTTCTTTTTGTTTCTGTTTTTTTTTGTTTAAAATAAATCCAAATTATTAAATAAATTTATTTAATTGGATTTTCAACTTTTTCTACACAACGAAGGTCAACACAGGGCCTTCACTTAATAGTGGGAAAGTTTTAAATACGTGTGGTAAACTATTGTTATATAAGTTGTAGTAGGACCACCTGGGTGTTGTTATAAATAATAAAAAAAAAAAATAGTCAGACGGCCCAAATCTGGATTCAAATAAAATTTTTATTAAATTTGTTTTTTTTGAAACATCTTATATAAAACCGACACGGTGTTATGGTCCTCTAGGTTATTAACACGGTCTCACGGATTTGCGTATAAACGAAAAGTAGAGCTATATGGGGTAG
>NZ_JBNQGD010000286.1:0-1136 GCF_050436765.1 Arachidicoccus sp.
CAGCTTCGTCTTGTTGTACTACTAAAAAAGCTTCTGCAATAATTACCTTATGTTTGAAACTTATTGAAAAATCACACAGGTTATATTGTGACAAAATAAAATCTTTCACAGGGTACAATTTTATGTGGATAATTGAGAATTCTATGGAAGTTCATAACTGTTTTCCGAAGAAGAAAGCTAAAAATGTAAGCACTTATGACTTTTCTACATTGTACACTTCAATTCCACATGAACAATTAATAGAGAAAATTACTCAAGTAATAACGAAAGCTTTTACAGGTTGTCAATTTGTGAAAGTAAATAAGTATCAGGCATCTTGGACTAACACCAAAAGTACAAAGGGTCTGTACTTTGATTGTCAAGGACTTGTAAAACTCGTAGCTTGGTTAATTGATAACACTTATGTCACAATTGGAGATAGCATATTCAAACAAGTTGTAGGTATACCGATGGGTACAGATTGTGCTCCGTTTTTGGCTAATCTATTTTTGTATGCTTACGAGTTCGAATGGCTAAATAACCTACTAAAACAGAAGAAATATACGATTTTAAATAAGTTTAAAAGGTGTTGTCGTTACATCGATGATCTCTTAACAATTAATAATGATAATCTAATGAAGGTACACAAAAGTAAGATTTACCCACCTGAACTAAAATTGACTTCAGAAGATAAGAAAGAAACAGAAGCAAACTTTTTAGATCTTCATTTACAGATTCAGGATGAGAAACTAACGTATAAACTTTTTGATAAAAGAGATCATTTCGATTTTCACATAGTAAATTTTCCTAATCTTTCAGGTAATATACCAACAAATCAATCTTACGGTGTATTTCTTGCGCAACTAGTACGGTACGCAAGGTGCTGCCAAAAGTTCAGTGATTTTCAACAACGCACCAATAAACTTGTGGAACGACTAGTAAAACAGAAGTTTCTACTTTATAAATTACAAGCCATAGACAAAAACAAGTTCTGTAAGAAGTTTCAGTATTTAATCAAACATTACGGTTCTGAAATTGAGTCATGGACTCCTGATTGTGTTCTTACAGTACAAACGGAAGAAGTATAAGTAGAAAATTTCTCAAGTCACTTTACCTGTCTGTTTAATGTTCCTTTTGTACTTTTATGTTTTTATTTT
>NZ_JBNQGD010000287.1:0-19208 GCF_050436765.1 Arachidicoccus sp.
GTGGGGATTAAAGTCCTAAAAAACCGCTCTTTTTAAGGGTTGTAGTTCCTTCACCAATTTTGTATCCATTGTTGTAAATTTCAACCAGATAACTACCTGTTTGATAATGACCATCGCCTTGACTCCAGTCAAAAGAAACGTTTTGCTTTTGACCTTGTGTATAATTGATGCTTTTCATGTTGGTATAAACTCTTTGACCATCTTCTCTTGTTTGAAAGGTGCCACTGCCTTGAGATGGGATAGAAACTACGCGACCGTTTGGCGCAGTAACAATGATATACAAATCTTTTGGTCCACTTGGAGCTACTCGGTTTTCATCAATCACAAAGCTTACATGAAGTAAGTCTGCTTTTTTTGCTCGAGTAGTTTGTTGCTCTTTTCCTCCTTTAACTTTTACAGCCTCAATGGAAATATTAGAAGCGTGTAAGGTAGATGCTTCATCTAAAATATGGTTCTTTTCGGTAGCGGTCGCTGTTAGACTATCGGATATTTTGGAGTTTTTTGCGACAAGGGTATCTCTTTGGGTTGAAAGGGTATGATTGCTATCTGTCAAAACTGCGTTCTGCTTTGTGAGGGTTGCTACCTGCGCAAACAAGTTGTTGACCTTACCATTCAACTCATCAATTAGCGCCTTGGCTTTTGTTAGATCACCATTGTCTCTTTTGCGAATAGCTTCAATTTTTTCCTTAAGTTGATCAATTTCTGACTTTTGTTGCGCCAGTGCACCCTGCAATTGTGTATTGCTGCCGGTGAGAGAATCCATTCTGTTTAACGCATCATTATATTCTAATTGAATAGCATTTTTTGCAGAATCGGACGTTTGCGCTTGTAATTGAAGTCCTGCAAACTCTTGATGAGACCTGCTTTTATCGTAAATGATATAGGCCCAAGTAACCAAAAGCGCCGCAATCAGAATACCCCAGATCAGTTTTTGCTTATTGCCATTTGGTGTTTTTTGATCTGGCATTTCCGGTTTATCGGGGTTAACAGACGGGTAGTTTGTGTTTGTCATTTAATTTGTTTTTTGTCTTTAAGAAAAGAAACATCTATGAATAAAGCAAATTTTCTGTTTATGGTTTGCTATTTATAGATATGGAAATGGTCCCTTATTTTCAAAATTTTAATCAATTGCTGGAAAATTGGTAGTGACTATTTTTCGACAAATCGCGAAAACTATGCCAGAAGATTCTATCCCTGCTGCTTTATATACCCAAAAGGTGGTTCTACTCTTTAACGGTGCCAAAACTATCTGTATATCATTTGGTTATATTTGCGAAAATGAACAAAAAATATTCCTCTTTAATGCAAAAAATGTTACCTGAGGGGCCGAAAAACCTTTGTAGAACTCTTTATTGAAGTTGTAAAGGCCTTTTAGTAAAGGAATAAAGATTTCCAATCGGTTGTCAAAATATCTTTAGAGGTCGATATTTTTCCGAATCTTGGCGGCAAAATAGGTTTGATATCCTAAAGCGTTGAAATTTTGGTGATTATAAGCAAATGCTTAGGATCTGATGACGGGTGTACTGAATATAATATGATGGCATCAATAGGAGATACTTCTGGAATAACCAGTGACGATTATTTGAATATAAAGATTTGCCACCCGCCCTACTAGTGAATGGCTGTTGCTGCAAACATTCGTTTGTGTTTGTTACAACGGCCTATTTTAAATCCCGAAATTATTATTTTGGCTAAGGAGTTTAACGGGAAGAAAGAAGACAGTGTCGTTTTCACTTATCAAACCAGTCCTCTGACAGCCTCAATTACTTTGTCTAAATTGGAAGCATCTTGTCCACCGGCCGATGCAAGTGTCTTTTGTCCACCACCACCACCTTTGATGAGGGGTGCCACTTGCTGCTTAATTATATTACCGGCGTCTAAATCTTTTTCTTTGGCTAAATTGTCATCAATTAAAACGACAACATTCGCTTTGCCAGCAATGTTTGCGGTAAGTACGACCAAATAATTTTGTAGTTGATGCTTCAATTCAAAACAAACCTTTTTTAAGGCATCGGCTGAATTTACTTCTATATTTTGCCCGATAAATTGAACACCATGTATGGATTCAACTTTTGAGATAATTGTTTTTGAAATCTGAGTCAGTTCTTTGGCTTCATACGATTCTATTTTTTTCTCTAAAACAGATTTGTCCTCCAATAATTTTTCAATTGCTTTTATTGGATCTTTAGATCTTAATAATTCTGAAACTTGTTTATTTTCTTCAATTTTATTAAAAACATGTCGAATTGCCGCGCCACCAGTAATCGCCTCAATTCTACGAACGCCGGCAGCTACCGCACTTTCAGAGATAATGTTGAACATGCCAATCATGCCGGTATGGGTAATATGCGTACCGCCACATAGTTCAACGGAGAAATTGGGGTCGATAGTTACTACACGAACGATATTGCCATATTTTTCGCCAAACAACGCCATTGCACCTAGTTTCATCGCTTCTTCTTTGGGCATTTCTTTGATGATGACAGAAATATTTTCCCTTATTTTTTCGTTCACCAAAAGTTCTATTTTGCGCAATTCTTCGTCGGTAATTTTTGCAAAATGCGAAACATCGAAACGTAATATTTCACTGTTTACCAAAGAGCCTTTTTGATTCACGTGCATGCCTAGCACTTCTTTCAAGGCAGCATGCAGCAAATGTGTAGCGGTGTGATTGTAGGTTGTATGCAAGCGTTTTGCTGCATCTACTTTTGCGGTAACCTCGCCTGTCATGTCAGCCGATAACTTATCGGTAAAATGAATAATCTCACCGTTTTCTTTTTTAGTGTCGGTAATATTTAATTCTTCATTATTAACAATTAATATCCCGGTATCACCTACCTGACCACCACTTTCGGCATAAAAAGGTGTTTGCTCTAATACGATTTGATATTGCGTTTTGTTCTTCGATTTTACTTTGCGGTATTTTACTACTTTGGTATAGACCAATAGATCCTCATAACCCACAAAAGAAGTTGCGGGTACTTCATTTACAGAAACCCAATCTTCCGTATCTACCAGTGTTGCTGCTCGGGAGCGGGTTTTTTGCTGTTGCATTTCGGCTTCAAAGCCTGCTTCATCTATTTGTAAATTATTTTCAGCAGCAATTAACCTAGTTAAATCAATTGGAAATCCGAAAGTATCATACAATTCAAAAGATTCTTTGCCTTGGATGGTTCCTAATAATTTTTCTTTTGAAATAATTTCCTCTATTTTTTTCAGCCCCTTTTCTAATGTTCTCAAAAATGCTTCCTCTTCTTCTTTAATCACTTTTGTCACAAAGTCTTTTTGTGCATTTAACTCCGAAAAAACATTTTCAAATTGTTTAGCAATAATGGGAATCAACTGAAACAACAAAGGTTTTTTAAAATCTAAATAAGAATAATAATAACGCACAGCACGGCGCAAAATACGGCGTATTACATAACCCGCGCCCGTATTGGAAGGCAACTGCCCATCTGCTATAGCAAAGGCAATTGCGCGGATATGATCTGCCAAAACACGAAAGGCCACCGCTTCACGGCTGTCGCTAAAATCGTACTTTTTACCAGTTATTTTTTCTATCCCAGCAATTGTTCCAGTAAATACATCGGTGTCATAATTGGAGGTTTTGTTTTGCAGCACACGTACTAGGCGCTCAAAACCCATTCCGGTATCAACATGTTTTGCCGGAAGACTCTGCAAACTTCCATCTTTTAACCGATTAAATTCCATAAAAACGTTGTTCCAAATTTCGATCACCTGAGGATGGTCGGCGTTGATTAACGTTTTGCCGTCAACCTGCTTTCTTTCTTCTTCCGAACGGCAATCTACGTGTAGTTCCGAGCAGGGACCACAGGGACCTACATCGCCCATTTCCCAAAAATTGTCTTTTTTGTTTCCCTTTAAAATGCGGTCTTCCGTTATCCATTTTTTCCACTCATCATAAGCTTCCCGGTCAAAAGGCAGCCCCTCTTTTTCATCTCCTTCAAAAACGGTAACATAGAGTTTGTCTTTATCAATTTTTAAAACCTCTGTTAACAATTCCCAACTCCAGGCAATAGCTTCCTTTTTAAAATAATCGCCAAAACTCCAATTACCCAGCATTTCAAACATGGTATGATGATAGGTATCTACCCCAACTTCTTCCAAATCGTTGTGTTTACCACTTACGCGTAAACATTTTTGCGTATCGGCGACACGACGGTGTTCTGCTTTTTTATTTCCCAAAAAATAATCTTTAAACTGATTCATTCCTGCGTTGGTAAAAAGCAGGGTCGGATCGTTTTTAATTACAATGGGGGCAGAAGGTACAATAGTGTGGCCTTTTGATTGAAAGAAATCAAGAAATGTTTGTCGTATTTGTGCAGAAGTCATTAACCGATTTTTTATGCGGCGAAGTTAAATATGATTTATGATTTATGGTCTTTGAATTAGGATTTTATCAGAAATGGATTTTAAGCCACCGAAATGAATATATTTAAAGGCTTATTTATGAGGTCAATCCTACAAATTCGTTAAAAAGGATAAGCCTGGGTATGTCTTTAGAAAAAAATAATTACTCAGCAAGAATTGCTCAAACCACTTTTAAAGCGTCATTTAATCTCCGTTGGCAGATTAAATGGGGATATTAAACAAATAATTCAGGCTACTGTGTCAACAACTCAGATTTTAAAATTGAGGTGTCTGGGCCTGATTTGAACTGTTGTTTACTCTCCTATCCGCCAGGTTGCCCACCTTTGGATACTTTTAGGGTTCAAAAGTTAAAGCTAACATCTTCTTAGCCTATTTCGCATTCTGCCTAAAAATAAAAATAGTAGTCAAAGGACTTCATATTAATTTGTACTTTTGAGACCTTTGAATGGAAGTTATGGCAAAAATTTTTTTAGTTGGAATGATGGGTGTGGGTAAAAGCCACTGGTCAGAAAAGTGGGCGCGCAAATTAAAAACAGGTCATTACGATTTGGACAGTTTGATAGAAAATATAGAAGAAAAGACGATCCCCGAAATCTTTGCAGAAAATGGCGAAAATTATTTTAGAAAGGCAGAGGCGAAAATACTGCGCTGGTTTGGCGAGAAAAAATCTTTTGTATTGGCCACCGGCGGCGGCGCGGCTTGTTTTGAAAAAAACATGGAATGGATGAACAAAAACGGCATCACTATCTGGCTGGATGAACCTTTAGAGATTTTAGTCGGCCGCTTGAAATTAGGCAAGAAAAACAGACCATTAATAAAAGATTTGTCAGACCGAGAGCTTCATTCATTTTTAGAAAAAAAGTTAAAAGAGCGTGCGTCGTTTTATGATCAATCCCAATACCGTTTAACCGGAAAAGAAATTTCCAATAAAAGTTTAGAAAAAATAATAGAGGAAAATGAATAAACCATTTATACAAATCGCTGCACTTTTAGGTGCACTCGCCGTTATATTGGGGGCTTTTGCTGCGCATGGATTGAAGGCGAAAGTTACTGCTGATGCTTTGCAGGTTTTTGAAACGGGGGTTCGTTACCAAATGTATCACGTATTTGCACTTGCACTGACCGGAATTGTATTTGCCCATGCTAAAGCTAAAACAGCACGCGCTGCTGGCAATCTTTTTATTGCAGGGATCATTTTATTCAGCGGCTCTTTGTACGCGCTTACATTCGCTGTAAATGCCGGAAATGTTGGATTGGAGAAGATAGGCATCGTTACACCGATTGGAGGATTGTGCCTTATTCTTGGTTGGATTATGCTAGCAATCTCATTAAGGAACTCCAAATCGTCAAGCAAAGCACATCTTTCTTAATTCATACCTCACGTGATTAGCCCCCAAACCATAGAACAAATTACCAACCGCATCGATGTGGTCGATGTGGTGGGAGAGTTCGTGAAACTTAAAAAACGCGGCACAAATTATCTTGGGCTCTGCCCTTTTCATGGAGAAAAAAGCCCTTCTTTTACGGTATCGCCGACTAAAGAAATTTATAAATGTTTTGGTTGTGGCAAAAGCGGGAACGCCATTACTTTTTTGATGGAACATGAAAAGTACAACTATGTAGAAGCACTACGTTGGTTGGCTAATCGCTATGGCATTGAAGTGGAAGAAACAGAGATGAGCGATGAAGCGAAACAACATGTACAAGTTGCCGATAGCCTCTACATTATCAATGGTTTTGCGCAGAAATTTTTTGCGCAGCAATTATTTGATACGGAGGAGGGAAAAAACATTGCACTTACTTATTTGCACGAACGGGGTTTTAATAATGCTATTATCGAGAAATTTGGTATTGGTTATTCACCGGATATACGCGACATTTTTTCTAAGGCGGCTGTCAAAAACCAGTATAACACGGAGTTGCTTTTGCGAGCCGGTTTGGTCAGAAGCTATCACGACGAGTTACAAGATAATTATCGAGGTCGTATTATTTTTCCTATTCACAATAATTCGGGAAAGGTCATTGGTTTTGGTGCACGTATTATTGGCAAAAATGATAAAGCACCTAAATACATCAATACACCGGAGAATGAACTTTATGTAAAAAGTAAAATTCTCTATGGATCTTATTTTGCAAGGCATTCTATTGACAAGAATAATGAGTGTCTTTTGGTGGAGGGGTATACCGATGTTGTAAGTTTAGTGCAGGCAGGTGTAGAGAATGTGGTGGCAAGTGGAGGTACATCACTTACCGTTGAACAGCTAAGATTAATAAAAAAATATACAGACAACCTTACGATTATTTATGATGGTGATAGTGCCGGGGTGAAAGCTGCTTTACGTGGGTTGGATATGGCATTAGAAGAAAGTTTGAATGTGCGGCTCGTACTGATTCCTGATAATGAAGATCCTGATAGTTATGTAAAAAAAATAGGTGCCACGGCCTTTCAGAAATTTGTAGCTGAAAATAAAAAAGATTTCATTCTTTTTCAGTTAGAGATAATGTTGAAAGATGCAGGCAGTGATATCAACAGGAAAAATGAAGTGGTTAACCGTGTTGCCGATTCGTTGAGTAAAATCAGCAAAGCAGAAGACTTTACCAAGCAACAGGAATATATCAAACAATGCGCAGCCCTACTAAAAATTGATGAAGGTGGTCTTACGACGCTGGTTAATAAATATAAACGTGATAGTCTTTCAAAGTTTGAAAAAAATCAGGCATTTAAAGAACAGGCATCGGAGCAACAAGCCATAGAGCAACCCGAAATCTTTGTACCACTTACTGACGAGCTGCAGGAGCGAAATATATTGCGCGTTTTGTTGGAATATGGTCTAAAACAGTGGGATGAGGAGCAATGTATTGCCGATTATATTTTCACAGAATTAGATGCATTTCCTTTTGACAACAAAGAAAACGAGCAGTTGTTGGAATTATACAGAACCCAATATTATCAGGGCTTACAGCCTACAACTAAAACATTGCTTTATAATACGGCAGAAAAAATACGCGAAATGGTTGTTTCCATCACGATGTCCCAGTATGAACTGAGCCGTCGTTGGGACGAAGTAATGGAGAATATGCATATACTTGATCGTGATACATCCCACAAAGATGCTGAACTGAGTATGATCTATTTCAAACTTAGAAAAATAAAAAAGATGTTTGAACAAACTCAAATAGAACTTGAACAAACATCTGCTTTTGAAGATCAACTACGATTGTTGGAAGTGCATAAGCACCTGAAAACTGCCGAAAAAGAATTGACTGAGCAGTTGGGCGCTGTTATTTTAAAATGACGTTTCCTAATTAAAATTAATTTACCCCTCCTACCGTTACCTCTTTATTTATCTTTAAAATTAGTCCCTGTAAAACTTTTCCCGGCCCGCATTCTGTAAAGTTTGTACCGCCATCTGCAATCATCGATTGTACACTTTGTGTCCATTTTACAGCACCTGTTAACTGTGCAATTAAATTCTTTTTAATTTCATTTGGGTGGCTTATTGCGGCAGCTATTACATTTTGATAAACCGGTGCAGATGGAGCGTGGAATACAGTAGACTCAATAGCTGCGGCCAATTCTGCTTTTGCCGGTTCCATTAACGGAGAATGGAATGCGCCGCCTACAGGCAAAACTAAAGCACGTTTCGCTCCGGCAGCTTTCATTGCTTCACAGGCTACTTCGATACCTTTTAGAGAGCCGCTAATTACCAATTGTCCGGGGCAATTATAATTTGCTGCGACCACGACTTCCCCGGTTTTATTTTGAACTTCCGCACATATCTCTTCTACTTTTTCGTCTGCAAGCGCTAATACGGCAGCCATTGTAGAAGGGTGTATTTCGCAGGCTTTTTGCATAGCTTGTGCACGAATGCTTACCAGTTTTAAAGCATCCTCGAAAGATAAAGTGTTATTAGCTACAAGCGCAGAAAATTCTCCAAGAGAATGCCCTGCGACCATGTCGGGTGCGGTATTTTCCAATGTCTTGAATGCGATTACAGAATGTAGAAAAACGGCGGGTTGCGTTACGTTTGTTTGTTTTAATGCGTCATCTGTTCCCTCAAACATTATGTCAGTAATACGAAAGCCAAGGATATCGTTCGCTTGTTCAAATAAATTCTTGGCATTGGCGTTTTCTTCATATAGTTTTTTGCCCATTCCGCTGAATTGCGCGCCCTGGCCGGGAAATACGTAAGCGTGTTTCATAGTTTATATTAAGGTATTGTTTAGAAGATTAATGTAAATCTGCACTTATTAGTTTCATAAATTCGGAACGCGTGCGGTCATTTTCAAATTCTCCATGAAAAGCAGATGTTGTTGTGAAAGAGTTTTGCTTGGATACACCACGCATCATCATACACAGGTGTTTTGCCTCAATTACAACAGCCACGCCTAATGGGTCTAGTGCTTCTTTAATTGCTTCGACTATTTCTACTGTAAGTCTTTCTTGGACCTGCAACCTGCGAGCGAATACATCTACAACCCTTGCAACCTTACTGAGCCCGGTAATCCACCCATTGGGAATATAAGCCACATGCGCCTTACCAATAAAAGGAAGTAAATGATGTTCGCAAAGACTGTATATTTCTATATTTTTTACAACAACCATTTCACTGATGGGTTCGTGAAATTTTGCCGAGTTCAATATTTCTATCGCATCCAGTTGATAGCCTTGCGTTAAATATTGCATGGCTTTTGCGATGCGTTCAGGTGTTTTTACCAGCCCTTCACGAGCAGGGTCTTCGCCCAACAACGCTAAAGCATTCCCATAAATTCCGGCCAGCTGATTGGTAATATCATCATCGTAATGTTCTGTTTTTGTATATGCCATTTTTTAAAATTGAGAAGGTAAATGTAAAAAATATACATCATTATCCCTTCGGTTCATTAATAAAGAAACAATGCTTATTTAGAAACGGGATATTCTACAAAGTTCCTTTCGGTTTCATATAGCCGTATTTGTAAATCGAGATTGCTATCAATCTTAGCACGGATAAGGCGATAAATAATAATGGCAATATTTTCTGCGGTAGGATTTAATTCTTTAAACTCTTGTGTATCCAAATTCAGGTTTCGATGATCAAATCGAGCGACAATTTCCTGTTGAATAATGTTATTCAATATTTTTAGATCAATTACAAAACCTGTGGTGGCATCAACTTCTCCGGTTACTTTTACGACTAACTCGTAATTGTGCCCGTGAAAATTTGAATTGTTGCATTTATCAAAGACGCGTATATTTTCGGCTTCGCTCCAAGCCGGAACGTTTAGCCTGTGTGCTGCATTAAAATGAGCTTTTCGAAAAACAGAAACCAATTCTTTTGTCATCTTTTGGAGGTTGATTATGGAGAGTAGGCTGTCAGTTAGCCAAAATATTCTACAAAAATTCTGGGAGTTTCATAAAGTTTTACACTATGCAAATGTACATTATTTGGCAGATGTGGTGCCAACTGTTGCCAAATGGCCATCGCCAATGTCTCGGTACTGCAAATCTTTCCCTGCAAAAAATCTACATCTAAGTTTAAGTTCTTGTGGTCCAGTTTATCCGTAATTTTTTCAACAATTATTTTACTCAATTTTTTTACGTCCATTACAAATCCGGTATCCGGATCGGGCATTCCTTTGATGGTAATATATAATTCAAAATTATGGCCATGCCAATTTTCATTGGCACACAATCCAAAAACCTCTTCATTCTTTTCTTTTGACCAATTGGGATTGTATAATTTATGGGCTGCGTTGAAATGTTCTATGCGCGTCAAATAAACCATTGTCTAAAATTTTTACAAAGATAATTTGAATTTTTATGTGTTGTGCAATAATTAAGGGCATAAACTCCAAGTGGTCAGGTATATTATATTATGCCTATTTTTGAAAATAATATAGATTTTATGTATTTGATAAGAAGAGCGAAAATTGAAGACTGCATTCAACTCATGGAATTGATTAAGGAGTTGGCGGAATTTGAAAAAGCACCGCAGGAGGTTACTGTATCACTAACACATTTTGAAAAGAGCGGGTTTGGTGCAAATCCTGTTTGGTGGGCATTTGTGGCGCAGGATGAGGTGTCGAATAAAATTGTTGCCTTTGCATTGTATTATATTCGTTATTCTACTTGGAAGGGACAAAAATTGTATTTGGAGGATTTGATTGTTACAGAAGCATACAGAGGCAAGGGTATCGGAAGGTTACTTTTTGACAGGCTGATAGAGGAGGCCAAAGAGAGAAATCTTTCCGGTATGGTGTGGCAGGCGCTAGACTGGAATCAACCCGCTTTGGATTTTTACAAAAAATATAATGCTGTATTTGATAGTGAATGGGTAAACTGTTCCATTAACTTTTAACCAATTAATAAGTAACGCTATTTATCCCACCTATCAAAAATTGCCTTTACTTTGTAAATCTTTATGAAGAAAATAGACCAGTACATTGTCAAAAAATTCTTGACCACTTTTTTCTTTTCCATTTTTCTGTTTACCATTATTGCAGTGGTGATAGATATTGGAGAAAAGACAGATAATTTCGTAGAAAGCGGATGGTCTGTTTATAAGATAATTACGGACTATTATTTTTCTTTTATTCCGCATATAATTGCGTTGCTTTTCCCTCTTTTTGTGTTTATAACGGTTATATTTTTTACATCGAAGATGGCGGGTAGAAGTGAGATTGTGGCTATTTTGGCAAGCGGTACCAGTTTCAAAAGGTTTTTACGACCTTTTTTCTTTACTGGGCTTTTGTTAGCTGTTTTGCTGGGCGTTTCGGCTTCTTTTATCGTCCCCAAGGCAGAAATTAAGCGAACTTATTTTGAAGATGTGTATGTACATGGAAATTCCAACTACGATAAGTTGGTAAAGAAAGCCCCCATGTTATACTTTAAAATTGACTCTTTTACCTATGCGGGCATCAGGAATTTCAATGAAGTTATCAAGTCAGGGGGCCCTTTTTTTATGTATAGGATAAAAAATAATAGGGCCACTTATAATCTTCGTGCTAATACGATTAAGTGGGATACAACAGGCGGTGCACATTGGCAATTAGAGGGCGTGCATGAACGCACAATTAATGGCTTGGACGAAAAGGTTACAATCATTTCTTCAAAAAGAATGAATTTTAATTTTGATCCCAGTGATTTGAAAGATGATGATTATGCCGAAGTAAAATTGACGACACCCGAACTTATGCACAAAATTAAATTGGAGCAATTACGCGGAGGGGAAGATATTAATGCTTTTAAAATTGAATTTTATCGCCGTTTTGCGACGCCATTCTCTGTTTTAATTCTCACGATGATTGGTGTAGTAATTGCCAGCCGCAAGGTGCGTGGTGGTAGTGGAGCGCATTTGGCTTTGGGTTTTGTATCTGCCGCGATTTTTATTTTAATGGATAGGTTTTCGACCATTTTTTCTACAAAAGGAAATTTTCCTCCTCTGATTGCCGCTTGGTTACCCAATATTGTTTTTGCCCTCGTGGCTATTTACCTTTATCGCAAAGCGCCTAAGTAGTGAAGGCCGTTTTAGTAGCAGAATATTTTTTAATAAGATTTGCATTTTTTTACGCAAATAATGTGACTAATAATTATCTTTACGCACATTGCCACTTCTTGGGGTTAAGCTGTTTTTGTCTTTCAAAAAAAAGATGAAAGCTCTTTGTTTGTGGTTGGTACGAATGATAAAATATAGAAACTACTGTGTGAAATAACAGGGTGAAAAAAGAAAACGATGATTGATATTAAGAAGAAATTCCGGACAAAAGCTGATAAAGAAGCTGCAGAAATAAAAATGCTGTTGAAGGAAAACGGCGATAGGCCGGTTGAAGAGGTAGTTGTTTCTCAGTTATATCAGGGAATGCGAGGCATTACAAGCATCGTAAGTGAAGTAAGTTTATTAGATCCCCTGGATGGTATAAAATTCAGAGGTTATACCATCGCGGAATTACAAGAGAAATTACCCAAAGCACAGGGGGGAACGGAGCCATTACCTGAAGGCCTGTTTTACCTGATGCTTATTGGGGAATTGCCTACCGAAGAAGAAGTAAAGGTTATTTCTAAAGCCTTAGCCGATAGAAGCAATATTCCAGAACATGTATTTAAAACCATTGACGCACTCCCGATTTCTGCGCATCCAATGACGCAGTTTGTCACCGGTATTATGGCTTTGCAAACGGAAAGTTTATTTGCCAAAGCTTATTCTGAAGGAATTAACAAAAAAGATTATTGGGATCCGATATTCGAAGATGCTCTCAATTTAATAGCACGTCTGCCCTATATTGCGGCTTATGTCTATAGCAGAAAGTATAGAAATGGTGCTCCGTTAAAAAGTGACAAGAGCCTTGATTGGGCTGCTAATTTTGCTCTTTTGCTTGGTTATACCGAAAGAGATTTTTTAAAATTGATGCGCTTGTACATGACCATTCACGCGGATCACGAAGGTGGTAATGTTTCGGCGCATGCAACGCACCTGGTAGGTTCTGCATTAAGCGATCCTTATTTGAGTTTTGCTGCCGGAATGAACGGACTTGCAGGCCCTTTGCACGGATTGGCAAATCAAGAGGTGATTAAATGGATTTTTGAAATGTTGAAAACATTAGGTACCGATACTCCTTCAAAAGAACAAATTGCGCAATATGCGAAAGATACGCTTGCTTCCGGCAAAGTGATTCCGGGTTATGGTCACGGCGTTTTGCGCAATACAGACCCAAGATTTTTGGCACAAAAGGCATTTGCAGAAGCCAATATGCCGCAAGACAAATTGGTACAGACCGTTTGGCATATTTTTGAAGTAGTACCAGAGATATTGGCTGCTACCGGGAAAGTAAAAAACCCATGGCCAAATGTAGACGCGCACAGTGGTGCATTATTAGTGCATTTTGGGATGAAGGAATATGAGTTTTATACCGTGCTCTTTGGTGTATCGCGCTCGTTGGGCGTAATGGCAAATATGTGCTGGAGTCGCGCTTTAGGGTTTGCCTTAGAAAGACCAAAATCTATTACGACAAAAGCCATCAAACAATGGCTGGATGAAGGGGCGAAAAAAGGGGCGTTGTAGCTTGGAAATAGTTATTCCGTGAAAAAATGTTTTGTTACTTTTTGCTATTCTTCCAATAATTCCTATCGCGCAAAAAAATGCTATGGAGAAGAACATTTCAAATTGGGCGAAAGACCCATTTGAAAAATGACGATAGGAGCTAAACATTTGATAGAACCAAATCGATTATCGTTACTTCAAGTCCATTATAAACGATTTTAATTGCTCGATGCCTACATGATCCATTACTACGATTTTGTACCAATTGGGATTATCGTGGTGCGTATCGGGAACCAGGAAATATTTTTCTGCGATAGTTTTTTCAATATCTGTTGCGCGAATGGCAATGATATTCATTTTTGGGTGGCGGAAATAACGAACACCTCTCTCACGTAAAGCATTACAACACCAATCGGTACGTTTTAGTAAAGTTTCGATTTTTTCTTGCCAGTCGTAATAACCATAGGTCTGTAAAATCATCCAAACAGCAATGGCGTTTGCACCCGAACGACTACCACTTAGCGTAATATCCATACCGTTTACATATTGTGCTTCCTGCGTATAAACATATTGCATCAAACCTTTTCTAATCAAAAAAACGCCTGTTCCGTATGGGGCTTGTAACATTTTATGTGCATCCAAAGTAATAGAAGATACTTGAGTGTTGGCAAAGCTTAAACTATTTCCCGGGTCGCTTACCGGATAAATAAATCCACCAAATGCCCCATCCACGTGCAGTTTGAAGGGAGCCGCAAACTTTTCCATTGCATCAGTATAAACGGACAAATCATCCACACTTCCAAACATGGTAGTAGCCATATTTGCAATAATGATAAAATATTTTTTTCCTTTTTCGATGGCCGTTGCAACTATTTTATCTACCTCCTCTTTCAGAATTTTTCTTGAATCAAACGCCACTTTCACAGGAAAAAAATCTATTCCAAAAACGTTGGAGGCTTTGGCGATTGAATAATGTGTATCCTCAGAAGCAAGCAATGCGATACTTTCAGCCGATGCTTTAAATTCTTTTTGAAAATAATTTCGGTAAACCCATATGGCCTGTAAATTTGCTTCGGTGCCCCCGGCAGCAATATAACCATCACAACTTTCCTCTTGTGCACACAACATATCTACAGATAATAATTCAATTACCTCTCGTTCAATTTCTTGTGTTCCCTTAAAAAAGGGCTCTGATTCGCCCAAAGTATGGCAACCAATATGATTGGGATTGTGTACATAGGTTCGCAGCAAAGGTGCGTCTTTTAAAAAAGATGCTTTATCATAAAAAACTTTATCATCTAAAGTAGACGCGGGCACACCCAGAGATATACCAAGGCTATAGTTTACGTTTTGCTCTAGCGCTTTTGTGATGCGCTTATCTTGTTCTGCTGACGAAAGCTTTTTCCAATATTGCATAATTTGTTTGTTGGTATGTTTGAATGTTGCAAAATGGCGATACGGGTTTTGCATTTCCATTTATTCAAATCATGGCATTGATTCTTTATATATTTTTATTTTAAACAAGATAAGTAACACCTTCTTTAGAAAGTTCTGTATTAGGGAATACCGATTTTGACTGCAGCTCAAATAAATCCAGTGTTTTGTACTTGCTGCTGAAATGGCCGATAAGCAGTTTTTTGGCGTCCGCTTTCTTGGCAATAACTGCTGCTTGTTCCGCTGTCGAATGAAATCTATTTTTGGCTTGTTCTTCAAAATCGTTTAGATAAGTTGATTCATGGTACAATAAATCTACTTGATGAATATTTGGTAAAAAGCTTTCCGTGTACAAAGTATCGGCACAGTAGGCGTAGGCTTTATTTTTCTTTCCTTCAAGTGTTACTGTTTCGTTTTTTACGATTTTGCCGTCCTTGGTGAGGTAGTCTTCGCCGTTTTGCAGCCGTTCATAAAACATCGTTGGAATGCAGGCAGCTAACGCCTTTGGTAGATTTATCTTTCTTGATTTGTGTTTTTCCTTTATCAAAAAGCCAAAGCAATCAATTCGGTGGATTACCTTAAAACAACTGACTGTGAATTTTCTTTCATTGACTATTTCACCCTCTTTTTCCAAAGGATGAAAATGAAGCTGAAAAGGTAAGGAGCTATCGGCAATTTTTAATTGTAATTGAATGACTTCAAACAATGCAGGGGGCGCAAACAAATGTAAGGGGGTGGTACGATTGATAAGGGCCATCGAGCTTAGTAGACCAATTAAGCCAAAATAATGGTCACCGTGCAGGTGTGAAATAAAAATGTAATTGATCTTGCTGCGTTTTACCTTGTAATCTTTTATCTGCATCTGCGTGCCCTCACCACAATCGAGCAATAGTACTTCGTTTGCGATGGTAACCGCTTGCGAAGTAGGGTGCCTGTCGTGCGCAGGAACAGCGGAATTGTTGCCTAAAATTGTAACACCAAACATTTGATAAAGTTATTTTATTTATTTTGCAGTCAATACAAATAAATGAAAAAGATTTTGCTTTTGCTTTTTTAGTTTTTGGCTATGCATAAAATGCGGTTAAACGCTGCAGGGGCTGTTTCAACCAGAAAGTAAATACAGAAACAGCAGTAGTCGTGAGATGGAGGTAAGTATTGCCTATGATGCTGATAGTGCTACATTAGTCACCATGAAAGCTAAAGGCGTCTCAAATCCGATGAAGGGAAAAAGGAGTCTAAATATCAGGCGCTCATCACCAGGGGTAAAATTGGAGATAACGAGCAACTTGCTGTTGTGGGAAAATTTCTATTGATAATGCATCTTTACCTAAGAATCTTATTATAGCTATTACAGTAAAGCTATATAAATAGCTCCCCCGTTTGGATAGTCTAAATCTTTATCCAAAATCTATTGAAACAGATGTAATAAAAGAAGAGGTCTTTAAGATTTTAAAAAATATTTATGCAACTCTTTATTACCCAAAAGCCGCTTTCCATATAGGTGATACTATTGCTAACGATAAATATTCCTTTGAGTATCGTCGACATCAAGCTGAACATGGATAGTCGCAATCTTTACAATGGAAATAGAGATAGCATTGCTGATTTGAATGTTGATTATAGATTACAATCGGAATAAACGGAACTAAAGAAATAAATGTGCGTGGTACAGGAGGTGGAACTGGCTTTGGAAAGTTTTCTGATGACATAATGAATGGCTACTTTAAAAAGACAGAGGGTAATTTAAAAGTGCATGCCAAAGTAAAACTTCAGCATCCGCAATAAAAAAGAGAGGGAAATAGAGGTAAATGAAGAAGCTCACCCATTGGAAAAAACTGAAAAGGTATATCCCTAAGACTCTATGCTACCGGCTTATTCAACATCTCCCATAATTTATCCTTAAGCTCTACCAGACCGGTTTGCGTAATAGAAGAAATAAAAAGATGGGGGATATTTTGGGGTAGTTCTTTAGCGATTTCATGCTTTAGTTCGTCGTCCAGCATATCAGATTTACTTAATGCAATTAGCATATCTTTTTGCAAAAGTTCCGGGTTATATTGTTCCAGCTCATTGTACAAAATATCAAATTCCTTCTTATGATTTTCGCTATCGGCAGGGATTAAAAATAATAATGCCGAATTACGTTCTATGTGTCTCAAAAAACGATGTCCAAGGCCTTTTCCATCTGCTGCGCCTTCTATAATTCCAGGTAAATCGGCAATACAAAAAGAAAGTCCGTTACGGTATTCCACTATCCCAAGGTTAGGAACAAGTGTTGTAAAGGCATAATTGGCAATTTTGGGTTTTGCTGCAGTTATTACCGAAAGTAAAGTAGACTTTCCTGCGTTGGGAAATCCTACCAATCCTACGTCGGCTAATACTTTCAACTCGAGGTATTTATATCCTTCGATACCCTCTTCACCCGGTTGTGAATGCTCGGGTACCTGGTTGGTAGGTGTTGCAAAGTTTTGGTTTCCCAAGCCTCCGCGACCGCCAGGCATCCAAATAATTTCTTGCCCGTCTTCTAATATTTCTGCTTCAATTTCTCCAGTTTCTTCATCTTTAGCAATTGTCCCTAATGGAACTTCAATAATTATATCCTTACCGAACCTTCCAGTACAGTTATTTTTCATCCCGTTTTGGCCATCTTCTGCGACCACATTTTTGTAATAGCGAAGATGCAAAAGTGTCCACAACTGCTTATTCCCTTTTAGAATAATATGTCCTCCCCGACCACCATCTCCACCATCGGGACCGGCTTGCGCATTGTATTTGGTACGCATAAAATGGGTCATACCGCGACCGCCTTTACCACTGTGGCAAAAGATTTTAATATAGTCTATGAAGTTTTTGTCTGACACGTATTTATTTAAAAAGTAAAAAATTTGCTATTAATAACATGGATAGTAATTAATCATTTGATTTTGCCATTTTTTCAGCATTTTCGGCAACCTGTAACGCCTCTACAAATTCATCAATATCGCCATTGATAACCGCATCTAAATTATAAGAAGTCAACCCAATTCTATGATCGGTTACACGACCTTGTGGCCAGTTGTAAGTGCGAATTTTTGCGCTTCTGTCACCCGTACTTACTAGGGTTTTGCGCTGACGTGCAATTTCGTCTTCATGCTTGCGTACCTGTTCTTCATATAGTCTGGTACGCATCATAGTCATTGCTTTCTCGCGGTTACCGAGTTGACTGCGTTCTGTTTGACAAATAACCACAGTTCCTGTGGGAATATGTGTCAGCATTACTTTGGTTTCCACCTTGTTTACGTTTTGACCACCTGCACCACCGCTTCGGCTGGTTTCCATTTTTACATCTGCAGGATTCAATTCAAAATCTACTTCTTCGGCTTCCGGCATTACAGCGACGGTTGCTGCAGAAGTATGGACACGGCCCTGCGTTTCCGTATTAGGAACGCGTTGTACACGGTGTACGCCGCTTTCGAATTTCAATGTGCCATATACGTCCTCGCCTTCCACTTCTACAAGCACTTCTTTATAGCCGCCAACAGTTCCTTCGCTTTCAGAAACGATATTGGTTTTCCAGCCTTTTTTGGCGCAATATCTTAGATACATTCCCAATAAGTCGCCGGCAAAAAGACTGGCTTCATCGCCGCCGGTTCCGGCACGAATTTCCAGAATTGCATTTTTGTCGTCTTGGGGATCTTTGGGAATTAATAATTTGGTAAGTATTTGTTCTAATTGTTCTTTTCTCTGCTCTAATTCCGGTAATTCCATTTTTGCCAATTCCCTGAAATCTGGGTCGGGACTGTTTAGCGCATCTTTGCTAAACGCATAATTGTCCATCACATTTACGTATTCTAAATAGGGTTGAACTATTTTTTCTAAGTCACGGTATTCCTTGCTTAGCTTGCTAAATTCTTTCTGTTTCCCGATAATTTCGGGATTGGTTAGTGCGACGCCTAACTGATCGAATCTCGCTTTGATACCTGCTAATTGCTCTAACATAAAATTTTATAATGGTTACCAATATCGTTGTCACGATATTTTAAGAGAGCAAAATTACGTTTTTGAATTGAGCTTAAGAAAGAAATAGCGAAATTATGAGCACAGAGGGCTTTTTAATACTGACTTTTATCATTAGAAATGGGTATAAAGGCCGTTAATTAGCTTTTATTTATTCTGCTTTGTTCATCTTCAATACTGGAGTTGTGTTTGCTAGATTTTATATTTTTATTGCCAAAATTATATGTAAATGTAAGCCCAACACGTCTACTTTCCCATGAATTATGAAGGATGAAATTGATATTTTGATAGATCAATTTGCCAGAATATCTTTCGGTATTAAAGATGTCACTGACATTTAATTTTAAGGAGGCTTGCTTATGCCAA